>DATBKN010000409.1:0-11949 GCA_036555845.1 Gemmatimonadaceae bacterium
TATTTTGAGCCCGCGCGGCCCGGCCCGAGCCAGTAGCCGAGGACATCATATGATTGCTCGTCGGTTCTTACCCGCCCTCGTTCTTGCACTGCCGATGCTCGCGGGCGCACAGGCCCCGCGTGCGAGAACGGCGCCGAGCGAACGGGACGAAGCGCCCTACGTTCGCGTTTGGATCCCTGGCTCATGGGCGTTCCGATATGGTGAGCCGGTCCAGGTCAGTTTCGAGGTGAGCGAAGCGGCGCACGTGGCTGTGCTGCGCGTCGACGGCGAGGGGAGGCTCACGGTTCTGTGGCCACAGCGTAACAGCCTTCAGACCGCTGTTCGTGCGGGACAGGAATACCGCATTTCAAGCCCGTACTCCGCGATCTCCGCCTTCAACGCCGACTACTCGTATGCAGGCGGGATGGTCATCGCGATCGCCTCCTACGATCCCATCGATCTCACGACCTACAAGCAGTACCGCAACAGCGTCGGTTACTATCGCAACGTGTCCAGCCAGCGGCCATATATCGGTGGCGTTAGGCACATCATCGATCGCGTCGCGCAGGAGATTCTTTACTCACCCGAGTCAGACTTCGACTACGACGTCGCGTTCTACAACGTCTCCGGGCGCGGCGCTTACAGCACCGTAGCCTGCGGCTACGACATGTTCTACGGTTCGCGACGATATGTGAACAGCGCCTACGTTCGCTGGGTCACAGGGTCAGCGTACAGCTACTGGGACGACTGCTACTCGCAGTTCTACAGTCTGTATCTTCTCAGCTGCTCGTCGTGGACGGCTGTGTACAGCGGCTACGTGCATTGCCGAAACTGGAACGACAACTGGCCGGTACCACCAGTATCCGGACAGCCGCAGCCCGAGCCGCCGAAGGTCAACATCTCGATGATCGACAGCATCATCGGACGCCCCGTCGAGAGATATCCGCTGCTCGATCGCAAACCTGAGCCAACGACACCAAACGGAACAACGCACGTCGTGACGATGGAGCCTGTGCGCGACGGGCCTAACGTGACGCGCTGGGTGTCGGACAACGAGAACGACGCGATTTCGATCCCGCACCTGCGTGGCAATACGGATCTGCGCGATCAATCGCGGATCGGTAAGGCCAACACGCGTGACGAAGGCTTCCCGCGCGCACCGGGAGCAGGGATTCGCTTCGATGAGCCACGTCCGGGGGATGCACCCGGTCGCAATGGCGGCATGATCACGATGCCACCAGTACGCGAGCCACCGCGCCCTGAGCCCGTCTGGCGTGATGATCGCGGCGGAACGATGGTGACCCCGCGTTGGGATCGGCCGGTTCCTTCGACGACAATCGATCGCGGAACGACGACGAGTGGAACGTCGCCGTCGACGGGCGCTACCGCGTCACCACGGCCGCCTGCTCCACCGCCCACTCCGCCGGCCAAGGTGACCGAGACCAAGACAACCACCGAAGCAAAGCCGCCGGTAAAACCGCCGCTCTAGCAGCGTCTTTTCGCGCCGGCGTCTCGTCGCGCCGCCACGCCCCGCTGGCTCACAGAGTCGGCGGGGCGTCGTGTTAACTTCCCGGCCGCATGGATCTCAAGAACATCCGCAACTTCTGCATTGTCGCGCACATCGATCACGGCAAGTCAACGCTCGCCGACCGGCTGATAGAAGCGACGCGCACGATCGAGAAGCGCGCCATGAAGGAGCAGATTCTCGACACCCTGGATCTCGAGCGTGAGCGCGGAATCACGATCAAGCTCAACGCCATGCGGATGACGTACGCCGCGCAGGATGGGCAGTCGTACGAGTTCAACCTGATCGACACGCCCGGCCACGTCGACTTCACATACGAAGTCTCCCGTTCACTCGCGGCCTGCGAGGGGGCGATTCTCGTCGTCGACGCATCGCAGGGGATTCAGGCGCAGACGCTATCGAATCTCTTTCTCGCGCTCGACGCCGGGCTGGAGATCATCCCGGTGCTCAACAAGATCGATCTGCCGGGTGCCGATCCGGATCGTCGACGCAACGAGCTGCACGAGCTGATCGGTGCAGATCCGGACGAGATTCTTGCCGTGAGCGCGAAGGAAGGGATCGGGATCGAGGCCGTGCTCGAAGCCGTCGTGCGCCAGGTGCCGCCGCCCAAGGGCGATCCCGACGCACCGCTGCGCGCCCTGATTTTCGACTCCTATTACGACAGGTACCGCGGGGCGATTCCGAGTGTGCGCGTCGTCGATGGCGAGCTCCGTCCGGGGATGTCCATCACGTTCGGCGCCAATGAATCGACGTACGAGGTGGCGGAGGTAGGCTACCTGCAGCTGCGGCAAGTGAAAGCAGATTCGTTAGGCGCTGGTGAAGTCGGCTACGTGGTCGCCAATGTTCGTTCGGTGCAAGAGACGCGAGCCGGCGACACGATCTTCGATGCGCAGAACCGCGCGCAGCAACCGCTTCCGGGATACAAGGAAGTGCACTCGATGGTGTTCGCCGGGATCTACCCCACGGACACGCAGCAATACGAGCAGCTGCGCGACGCGCTGGCGAAGCTGCAGCTGAACGACGCGTCGCTCAAGTACGAGCCGGAGACGTCGACCGCGTTAGGCTTCGGTTTCCGGTGCGGCTTTCTCGGGTTGCTACACATGGAGATCGTCTCCGAGCGGTTGGAGCGGGAGTTCGATCTCGATCTGGTCACCACGGTGCCGAACGTGGAGTATCACGTGACGCGCACGGACGGCACAACAGAGCTTGTGGAGAACCCGGCGAAGCTCCCCGCGCCTGGGGTTATCGAGCGCATCGAAGAGCCCTATGTGAAGGCGCGGATTATGTCGCCAGCCGAGTACATCGGCGCGATCATGACGTTAGGTACCGAGCGGCGGGGGGTGTATCGCGGTATGAAGTATATCGACCCGATGCGCGTGGAGTTCGACTGGGAGTTCCCCCTCGCCGAGATCATCATCGATTTCTACGACCGGCTCAAGACGATCAGCCGAGGCTACGCCGGCCTGGACTACGAGCTCGCTGACTACCGCGCCGGCGATCTCGTTAGGCTCGACATGCTGATCAATGGCGATCCTGTGGATGCCTTCTCGGTGATCATCCACACGGACAAGGCGTACGATTGGGGGCGCAAGATCGCGGACAAGCTCAAGGAGCTGATCCCGCGGCAGTTGTTCGAGGTGGCGATTCAGGCTGTCATCGGCACCAAGGTCATCGCACGATCGACAGTAAAGCCGCTGCGCAAAGACGTGCTGGCCAAGTGCTACGGCGGCGATATCACGCGGAAACGCAAACTTCTCGAAAAGCAGAAAGAGGGGAAGAAACGAATGAAGCAGGTAGGCTCAGTCGAAATTCCTCAGGAAGCCTTTCTCGCTGTGTTGCAGGTGGACTAGTTAGAGATTTGAGCCGCAATTTCGAAGTCGGCGCTACGCGCCGAGCGTCGAGAGCAAGAGCCGTTCGGATCAAGCGGACGGACGGATAGAATCGAATTCAATTTTTCACCAGCATCGCAGTTCATCTTCGCGCCGCGACTCAAGAGCGTTTTCTTCTTTTAGAAGATCAAAGTCAAGAGCGTTTACCAGCGCGTGTGCTGTACTTCGCTCTCTTGAGAAGTCCGGCTCCGTTTCTATCAGTTCGTCCGCTTGATCCGAACGGCTCTTGTCATGCCCAACCCATACGCGAATTCTCGCGCTATCGCACGCCTGCCGAATAAGGACTACGACTAGCCTCCTATGGTCTCTTTGCTGGTCCAGACTTCGTTCATCGGCGATGCCATACTTACAACTCCTCTCGTCGCTGCGCTTGCTGCGCGTGGGCCCGTGGACGTTGTAGTTACGCCGGCCGGCGCATCTGTGCTGCAAGGGAATCCACACGTTAGGCGCCTCATCGTCTACGATAAACGCCGCAGCGACCGCGGCGCCTCCGGTTTGCTTCGCATCGCCAAGTCCGTGCGAGCGCCCGACCGCGGAGCAACCGCTTACCTCGCCCAGGGCTCTATCCGCAGCGCGTTCCTGGCCCGCATCGCCGGCTTCAAGCAACGAGTGGGGTTCGATACATCGGCTGGTCGCCTTCTTTACACACGTCGCATCCCGTTCAATCGCGCGCAGCATCACGCCGAACGCCTCCTGCGACTGGCGATAGGCCCCGATGCCGCCGTATCGCGCGACATGTTGCGCCCACGACTGTATCCGTCCGACGCGGACCGCGCCGCCGTGGATCAACTGATCGGCGCAGCGCCTAACGCGGAGCGGCCGCTCATCGCCCTCGCACCGGGAAGCGTCTGGGCAACCAAGCGCTGGCCATACTACGCCGAGCTCGCGGCCGCGCTGCGATCGACGCATCGCAGCGTCATCGTCGGCAGCCGCGACGACGCTTCGCTCGCCGCCGAGATCGTGCGCGCGACCGCTGGCGACGCCATCGATGCCACGGGCCGCCTAACGCTGCTCGGCTCGGCAGAGCTCATCGGCCGCTGCAGCGCCATCGTGACGAACGACTCCGCACCGCTGCACCTGGCCTCCGCCATGAACACGCCAACGATCGCCATCTTCGGGCCAACCGTCCCTGCCTTTGGCTTCGGTCCCCTGGCTGATACGTCCCAGACTGCCGAACATCAATCGCTCCACTGCCGCCCGTGCCACCCGCATGGACCAATGGTCTGTCCACTCGGCCATTGGCGCTGCATGCGAGATCTTTCGCTCGAGACCGTCGTCGCACGGATCAGCGCCCTCGCATGACACTGCTCGCTCTCGCGCTCGGCCTCCTGGTCGGCTTCGTGCTCGGCTTGTTAGGCGGGGGCGGTTCGATCCTCGCCGTGCCGGTCTTCCTTTATGTCCTGCACGTCGAGACCAAGTCCGCGATCGCCATGAGCCTCGCAGTCGTGGGACTGAGCGCGTTCGTCGGCTTCTTGACGCACTGGCGCCACAGAAACGTCGAGCTTCGCGTCGCCGTGCCCTTTGGTCTCTGCGCGATGGTCAGCGCCTTCTTCACTGCGCGACTCACGCACCTGGTGCCGACCACCGTTCAGCTCACGCTGTTTGCCATCTTCGCCTTCGCGGCTGCGGTCGCAATGCTGCGCGATGCGGCCAGGCCCGATCGATCCGACAGCGCAACGACTAATACCGAGCGCGCGCGCTTCTCACCGAAGCTGATCCCGCAGGCGGTGGGCGTGGGCGTACTCACGTCGCTTATCGGCGCGGGCGGTGGATTCGTCATCGTACCCGCGCTCGTGCTCATGGCCAACGTGCCTATCAAGCCGGCGGTCGGCAGCTCACTGCTCATCATCACACTCAACGCGCTGAGTGGCTTTGTCGGCCATATCGGACGGGTGCCGATCGATTGGCCCTTGATCGGATCATTCAGCGTGACCGCGGCGATCGGCGCGATCGCTGGCACGCTGCTCCACCGGCAAGTCCCTCAGCGTCGAGTCAAGCAGGCCTTCGCTATTCTCATTCTCGTGCTCGGCGCATATTTGATCGCGCAGCGCACACTCTTCGCGCGACACAACACGCAACCGGCACAGCAACAGAGCTCATGAGCACGCGCAAAAAGACTCGCTACATAATCGGTGTCGATGTCGGTGGCACCAACATCGCTGTTGCCGCGCTCGACGAATCGGGCGAGAACACGTATGGCCTTCGCAGCGAGCCGACGCGGGCGGATCAGGGTTCCGACGCCGTTGTCGACCATATGGTGCGTATGATCGATACCGCGATTGCCGAGACGATCGCGGAAACCGGAGCGAAGCGCTCAGCCTTCGCCGGCGTTGGCGTTGGGGCCCCCGGACCGCTGGACCGCGAGCGTGGTGTCGTGCTCGTCGCGCCGAACCTGGGCTGGCACAACCTCGCGTTGCGCGACATCATCGCCGACCGCGTTGGTCTCACGGCCACGCTGGACAACGATGCCAACTGCGCAACGTTAGGCGAGTGGTGGTTAGGCGCCGCGCGCGGGGGCCGCAACGTCGTTGGAATGACGATCGGCACCGGCATCGGCGGCGGACTCATTCTCGATGGCAAGCTGTATCACGGCTCCTCCGACGTCGCCGGCGAGATTGGGCACATGACGATCGACTCGACAGGTCGCTGGTGCAAATGCGGCAACTATGGTTGTCTCGAGCAGTATGCGTCGGGCACGGCCATCGCGCGGCGCGCGCGTGAAGCGCTGACAGCGGACAACGACTCGCTGATGCACCGCATGGTGGACGGCAAGCTGGATGACCTAACGGCTGCGTTAGTGTACGAAGCCGCGAAGAAGGGCGACATGCTCGCCATCGAGGTCGTGCACGACACCGCCCGGTTCCTCGGCGCCGGTGTCGCCAACATCCTCAACATCTTCAATCCGGACGTCGTCGTCATCGCAGGCGGCGTCACTCAGGCCGGTGAGGCGCTCTTCGAACCGCTGGAGCGAGAAGTGCGGCGCCGAGCGTTCAAGGCTTCGGTCGATGCCGCGCGCATCGTGCCAGGCACACTTCCAGGCACCGCCGGCATCGTCGGCGCTGTCGCCACGTTCAAACAGCAGGCGTTAGGCGCGGTGTGACCCGCAGGCGGCACCGGGTCGGAGTCATCGGCAGCTTTGTCTGGGACCGTATCTACGGGCGCGACAACAGGACCGAGCCGATCGAAGAGTGGGGCGGCATCACCTACGCGCTGGGGGGCATGGACGCGGCCCTGTGCGACGACTGGGAGATCGTCCCTATCATCAAGGTTGGCAAAGACTTAGAGCCGCAGGCCAGGCTCTTCCTCGGCTCCTTGCGGCACCTGGCCCCAGGAGCCGCGCCGATCGCGGTGGAGCAGCCTAACAATCGCGTCACACTGCGGTACTTCGAAGCCGAGCGACGCACGGAAGTGCTCAGCGGCGGCGTGCCGCCGTGGTCCTGGCTCGGTTTGCGACCGCTGCTCGGCGATCTCGACGCGCTGTACATCAATCTGATCAGCGGCTTCGAGCTGGATCTGGAGACCGCGCAACTCGTCAGGCAGCATTTTCGCGGTCCTGTCTTTTGTGACATGCATTCGTTGCTGCTCGCCGTGCAACCGGACGGCTTGCGCACGCCGCGACCGCTGCCTAACGCGGAGGCGTGGATGCGCTGCTTCGATTACGTGCAATGCAACGAAGCGGAGATGGCGTTGATGGCGCCGGATTCGATGGCGCTCGCCGCGATGGCGATGAACGCTGGCGTGCAATCGCTCGTCGTCACGCTCGGTCCGCGCGGCGCCGTGTATTTCGCAGCGCCTGCCTTCGAGCGACTCGTGCTGAACCCGGCACGCGACGCGCGCGTCGATGCTCCGCTCGGCACCGTGCGCACCGCGTTGCTACCAGCAATAGCTCCGCAAGTCAAGGTCGGTGATCCAACTGGTTGCGGCGATGTTTTCGGCGCGACGTATTTCTCGCGCCTGTTGTGTAGCGATAATTTTGCGGACGCTTTACAATTGGCGCTGCGTGCAGCGGCTCGAAATTACGCACACCGCGGCGCAACTCATCTCGCATTCCATCTCCGCGGAGAACTCAGTCCGTCGTGAGCACGGTTATCACCGTTCCGCCATCTCTCGACGACAACACCTTCGAGCAGGTTCTCGAGCAGTTCACGCACGCGAGTGATCACGAAAAACTCCTAATCGATGCACGGCATACACGATGGGCTTCGCCTTACGGTCTCACTGCGCTGCTCGCCCTCGGACACGCACGCGCTGAAGATCCAGCCGGATTCACGGGCCCTGAGGCCGAGGACACTGCCAGCTACTGGCAGCGCGCGGGGTTTTATCGCTACGCCGAAGAGCTTTTTGAATTGCACGGCACGATTCCGCGGGCGCGACCAGGCGCGAGCGACTCCAACGTCTTGCTCGAGATCACGCCCGTCGAGAAGAGCGACGACGTGCACGCCGTTGTCGAACGAATCCAGACAAAATCACAAAACATCCTTGTACACGAACTCAACCTCGATCCGCAGGCGACGATGCGCTTCGCGATGACGTTGAGCGAAGTTTGTCAGAACATCGTCGAGCACGCCGGCGCGCGCGGCTGGGTCGCGGTGCAGACATATCGTTGGCGTCAGCGGCTGCTCGGACGGCGCGTTGTCGTGATTGCTGTGTGCGACGCTGGCATTGGATTTCGCAAATCACTTGAAACGGCGCAGGGCCGCAGGCTCAGCGATCGTTGGGACGATGCGATGGCTCTGGAAGATGCGGTGATTCGCGGCGTGAGTCGCTTTCGAGATCCTGGCCGAGGCCAAGGACTCGCGGGTGTGCGTCGTTATGTTGGTAAGTGGGACGGCAAGCTGTCGGTCCGCAGCGGCACCGCGCGGATCGCCATCGTGCCGAGCTGGGACGATGACGTGCCGCTTACGGAGAATCTTCCAAGTTTTCCTGGAGCGCAGGTGCAGATCACCATTCCAGAACGGGTGGAGGCGCGATGATTCAACACATGGATGTCGGCGCCGTCGTATTGCGAAACCTGTGCGGCCTGTATTCCAATCTCGTCACGCGGCCCACGGGCAAAGCCGTGCGTCACGCGATCGAGGAGCGACTCGCCGATCGTCCTGCGCCGAGCCTAACGATTATCGACTTCTCCGAAGTCGGGCTCCTCGACTTCTCCTGCGCCGATGAGGTCGTCGGCAAGCTGTTGCTGCACTACGTCGACGTTCGAGCCGAGGCGTACTTCCTCGTCCGTGGCGCTGACGACCACCACCTCGAAGCAATCGAGCAGGTCCTCGAACGCTATGGGCTCGCTCTCGTCGTCATCGACGCGAACGGCGGCGCGCGCATCGTAGGTCCCGTGGACGACGACTCGCGCCGTGCCTGGCACGAAGTGCAGACGCGCGGCCGCGCGGCCCCGGACGAGCTACTGCACCAGGTCGGCGGACCGCGCGAGAAGCTCGTCGCTCAACTCGATAGTTTGAGCACGCGTCGGTTGCTCCTAAGGGCAGATGACGAGTACGTCGCGCTGCATACTATGATGTAATGTCGCCTTACAACCCGCCGCTGCAGGTCATGCGCTTCACAGGATCGCGCAAAGGAGACCCCGAGCGCGGGCCCCAAGTCCAGGTAAACAGCGCGGAAGCCATGCTGCGCATGGTGCAGAGCGGCGAATTGGTGTGGGTGCAGGGGCCGCGGCGCAACGAAGTCGCCGAACTGGTCGTCAACGACGAGGTGCCGCGCGGCGGAATCTTCGCCCGCGACATCGTCGGACTGAGCGTGACAGACGTGGTCCGCCTGGCGAAGGTGGACATGGACCGCCCGCGGCGAACAGATCTAGCCTAACGAGAAAATGAAACGCCACCCCGGACCGAACAAGCTTGCGACGCTGGCGGTCCACGGCGGCTCCGAGGCACCGCTCGTCGGTGCGCCGGTAGTCCAGCCGTTGGTCCAGTCGGTCAACTTCATCCAGGAGTTCGGCACCGAGGAAGGGCTGCGCTATCCGCGGTACGGCAATTCGCCCAACGCCGAAGTCGTGCAGAAGCGCATTGCGTTGCTGGAAGGCGCCGACGCGGGACTCGTCCTTTCGAGCGGAATGGGTGCGACCGCGTGTGCGCTGCTCGCACTGCTTCGGCCCGGCGACCATCTGCTCGCCAGCGCCTGGTTGTATGGCGGTACGCTGCGCCTCTTGACGCAAGAGTTCGCGATGATGGGGATCGAAGTCACCCTCGTCGATCCGATGGAGTCGCGCGGTTGGCGCAAACGCCTGCGCAAGAACTCGCGCGCGATCTTCGTCGAAACACCCGTCAATCCCACATCGCGCGTCCTGGACCTCGCGCCGCTTTCGTTCCTAACGAAGGAAGCCGGGATGGCACTCGTCGTCGACTCGACGTTCGCGAGCCCGGTAAACCTGCGCCCGCTGGAGCACGGGGCGGACGTCGTCATTCACTCAGCGACGAAGTTTCTGAGCGGGCACTACGACGTACTCGGCGGCGCCGTCGTCGGCACCACATCGTATATCGATGAAGTGACTGAAAAGATGATCGTCTGGGGCCAGGCGCCGGATCCCTTCGCGTGCTGGTTGCTCGAGCGCGGGCTCAAGACTCTCGACGTTCGCGTCAGGCGCGCGAACGAGAATGCGACACGCGTAACGGAATGGTGCTCGTCGCGCCCGGAGATCGCGGCGGTTCATCATCCCGGCCTGGAGTCTCACCCGGACCATGCTGTCGCGAAGAAGATGCTCGACGGATACGGCGCGATGATGGCGATCGAGCTCAAAGACGGGGCGAAGGGCGCCGACCGATTCGTCAGGCGGCTCAAGCTGGTGAAGCACGCGCCGAGTCTTGGCGGCGTGGATACGCTGGTGTGCGAGCCTCGCTTCACTTCGCACGCCCATCTCAAGTCGGCCGAGCGGGCCGCGATAGGCATCCCGGACGGCTTCCTGCGCTTTTCGATTGGTATCGAAGATCCGACAGATATCATCGCCGACCTCGAGCAAGCTCTATAGCTCGTAGCCCTTAGGTAGAATCGATTGCGAACTTGGGTCGTCATTATGATGTACCATACCGTCACACGACCCTGCTGAGAGCTAAGGACTAACGACTAAGGCCTTGTGATAAGGTTTTCGAACGTTTCTAAGGAATATCCTCGCATCGGTTTGGCGTTGAACAACGTCTCGTTCAACATCAACAAGGGCGAGTTTGTCTTTCTTACCGGCCCTTCAGGCGCCGGGAAGAGCACGATCCTCAAGCTCATCTATATGGAAGAGCAGCCCACGCGCGGGGAGGTGTGGGTGAGCGGGACGCGCGCGACGACGGTGAAGCGCAAGGACGTCGCGAAGCTGCGCCGCAAGTTAGGCATCGTCTTTCAGGATTTTGGCTTGCTCGAGGATCGCACAGCCGAGGAGAACATCGCTTTCGCTCTGGAAGTCGTTGGTGCGCCCACGTCGGCAATTCGCAGCAAAGTCAGTCGCTCGCTCGCGCAGGTCGGACTCTCGAGTAAGGCGACGAGTTATCCCAAAGAATTGAGCGGCGGTGAGCAACAGCGCGTCGCGGTGGCGCGTGCAATGGTGAACGACCCGTTCGTGCTGATCGCCGACGAACCGACTGGTAACCTGGACGAGCGCGCCACGCGCGGCGTCTACCAACTGCTTCGCGACATTAACGCCGCCGGCACTGCCGTCGTCATGGCAACGCATGACATGGATCTCGTGCGCTCCGGCGACTACCGCGTGCTCGAGGTCAACAAAGGGCAACTCGTCTTCGACTCAGCTGAGGAGCGCCGACTCGCCCTCGAGGACGTGCAATGAAGCTCGCAATGCGCGAAGCGATGATCGGATTCCGGCGCGCTCCGCTGTTGAGCGTGCTCAGCATAACGACGATCGGCTTTTCGTTGTTTGCGTTCGGACTCTTCTCGCTCGTCGCGCACAACATCCGTCGAACCCTGCGCGACGTGGAGTCGCGCGTGGAGATCCGCGCGTTCATCTCCGAGGGGAGCTCCGTCGAGCCCGTCGCCGACGCGATGGGTGTCATCGGCAACTATAAGGAAGTGCTGCGCGTGGAGTACGTATCGCCTGAACAGGCGCTGGAGCGCGCGCGTAAGGAGATGGGAGAGTTCCAGGACGTGTTCGAAGGAAACTTCCTGCCGGGCTCGCTCGACATCAGGCTGCGTGAAGGGTATCGCGATCCGGCGACGGTGAAACGCATCGCGGATACGCTGAGCACCTTCGGCTTCATCGACGATGTGCGCTATGGCGAAGAGTGGGTCGACAAGCTCTATCGCATCCGCAACGTCGCGGCTGCGGCCGGCGTCGTGCTGGGCCTCGCTTTCGCCGGCGTCGCTGTCATCATCATCGGCGCGACGATTCGCATGGCAGTGCTGGCGCGCAGCCGCGAGATATCGATCATGCGGCTGGTGGGAGCGACCGACGGATTCATTCGCCGGCCGTTCCTGATCGAAGGCTTCTTCAAGGGAATTCTGGGCGGCGCGCTGGCGTTGTTCGGCACGTGGCTCGCGAGCACGCTGATCAGCTAGGCGTTCATTCAGACGGACTTCTTTCCCGCTTCGCTTGCCGCGTTAGGCGTC
>DATBKN010000410.1:0-5665 GCA_036555845.1 Gemmatimonadaceae bacterium
GGAAACTTGGTCGTCCCGCGGATCTGGTACGTCTCGTGTCCCTTCCCAGCGAGCACGATGACGTCGCCAGGCGCCGCGACCTCGAGCGCACGACCGATCGCCGCGCGTCTGTCTTCGATGCGTTCAAAGGTGTTTCCGTTCGTCATACCCGCCGCCATCTCGTCCAGAATGCGCTCCGGATCCTCGGTCCGCGGATTGTCGCTCGTTATGATGACGAGGTCGCTCTTCGCCTGGGCGATGCGGCCCATCACCGGTCGCTTGGCACGATCGCGGTCGCCGCCGCAGCCCACGACAGTGATGATCCGCTTCCCCGCGGGAACGAACGGTCGTACGGCGTCGAGGGCGCGAGCAAGCGCGTCAGGTTTGTGCGCATAGTCACGTAGCACAGTCGGCTGAGACCAGATCCGCTCCAATCGCCCAGGTACTTGCTGCACAGCGCCGAGTCGCTCGGCGATTGTGGCGACGGGTATTCCGAGGGCCCATGCGGTCGCCGCAGCGCCAAGTGCGTTCATGACGTTGAAGTCGCCGAGTAGCGGCAGCGTGACGTGCGCCTCGCCGTCGGGAGCGGCAAGCGTCCAGTGACTACCAGTCGGCCCGAACGTTGCGCCTCGTGCGGACACGTCGGCTACGGTATGCATGCCGAACGATATGCGGCGCGGCGTGGGGGGCAAGTCGCGCCACGCGTCGTCATCCGCGTTGACGATCGCCGCGCCGTTAGGCGTCAGCATCTGCGTCAGGCTTGCCTTCGCGGCCAAGTAGGCCGCCATTGTCCCGTGGTAATCGAGATGCTCGTGCGACAGGTTCGTAAACACCGCGGCGTCGAACGCCACGCTGCCGACGCGCTTCTGGTCCAGTGCGTGCGACGAGACCTCCGTGGCGACAGTCTTTATGCCGGCGTCCACGAGCGCGCGCAGCACACGCTGCAGTTCGATTGGCCCAGGAGTTGTCAGTCCGCCGATGTCAGCCATAGGAGCGCCGGCCGATCCGCAGAGCACGCCTAACGTACCGATCGATGCGCTCGACCCTGGCGGATCGTCGAAGACATGCCGCAGCATGGCTACCGTCGTGGACTTCCCGCTCGTGCCTGTCACGGCGAGCAGCCGCAGCGAAGATGCCGGCCATCCGTGAAATGCAGCGGCGGCGATCGCCGCTGCTGCGCGGCCATCGTTCACGCGAATGGCTGGCAGCGACGTGCGCCCGGACGTCTCTACGATGACAGCCGCCGCTCCTGCCGCCTCGGCGTCCTTTAAATAGTCGTGGCCATCCGCTGTCGCGCCACGTACCGCGAGGAAGAGCGAGCCCGGGACAACGCGCCGGCTGTCGTCAGTGAGAACGCTGATTTCCGCCGGCAACGTCCCGTCCGATGAGACGACGAGGCCGGCGCGGGTCAGCGCCTCCTTGATGTCAGCGAGCGCCACCGTCACCGATGCCGTACCCTAACGATTGAGCCGCGGGGCAGCCGCGTGCCGGCTGGGGGCGATGTCTCGTTCCCTCGCCCGTCGATTACTTGCACGCGAAAGCCTGCAGCGTGTAAGCGTCGTACCGCTTCGCGGAGCGTCTCACCGTTGAGATCCGGCACTACCATAGACTCACGCGTTGAGCTGTCCTTTGGCGTGAGCGACACGAGGTCGATCGATTCGGTTCGAGTGGGAGCCTCGAGCTCGACACTGTCGCCCTCGACGGCGACCGTGGTCCCCGTGGACTGTACAACGCGCAACGATTCGCTTTCGACGCGCGGGATGTGCGCCAATCGCTCGGAGGCGAGCCCAATAGCGTCGAAGGGTGCCTCACGCGACGCGAGTGCTCCCTGGATAATGGACTTGGCGATCGGTGCGGCCGCGCGTCCACCGAAGATCGTCGTGCCCGGATTGTCTATTTTCACCAGCAGCACGAGTTGCGGTGCGCGCGCTGGAAAGAGTCCCACGAACGATGCGGTGTATTGGCCCCGCGCATAACGACCAGACGCTGTGCGTCGCGCCGTGCCGGTCTTGCCGCCAAGGTCGAACGTGGCGAGATCGGCGTCGACGGCCGTCCCGCTATCGACAACGCTTTTGAGCACGTCGCGCAGCTGCTCCGCGGTCGCTTTCGTCATCACGCGCCGCACCGCTCGTGGATGGCCGCGATACACCACGGCGCCGTCCGCATCGCGAATCTCCCTAACGAGCTGTGGCTCGAGCAACTCACCGCCATTGGCGATCGCAGCGTACGCGAGCGCGAGCTGCAACGGTGTAACAGCCAGCTCGTAGCCCATTGCATGGGACGCGTGCGACGGCACCGTCCAGGCCCGCGGGTCGCGCAGAGTCCCTGGCGCCTCTGACGGATACGGCACGCCCGTAGGCGTGCCGAAGCCGAGATCGCGCAGCAGAGAGTACAGCTCCGGTGAGCTGAGACGTTCGGACAGCTGCGCGATGCCGATGTTGCTCGAGAATCGAATGACGTCCACGACCGACATCGACGCCGCTCTGTGCTCGTCGTGAATCGTGCGGCCGTTGATCTTCCATTCGCCGTTATGCGTCGCGATCTGCTCGTCCGGACGCGCCAGGCCGCGCTCGAGTAGCGCCGCCGCGATGAACGGCTTGAGTGTGGACCCAGGCTCGTAAGGCTCGGTCACCGCGCTCGCGATGTTGCTCTTGATCTGACGCCGGACGGAGGACATCGCGAGGATGTCGCCGGTGCGTGGATCGAGCACGACGACGTCGCCACCTGTTGCCTTTCTTTCGATGACTCCATCCAGCAGCGCGCGATCGGTGATATCCTGCAGTGCGTGGTTGATTGTGAGCGTCACCGAATGGCCGTCGCGCGGCGCGAGCCGCGCCGGCTCGTCGACCTCGATGCGAACGCCGCGCGGCGCACGCTTGAGCCGCGTTTGCCCGGTCGTGCCGCGCAAGAGCGAGTCCAGCAGCAGCTCCAGGCCTTCCACGCCTAACGAATCACGCGTGCGTCCAACAAGCCGCCGCACGCCGTCGGACTGAATGGTGACGCGCTGCGTCGCGACGTTCGTGTACACTCCCCGCATTTTCGTGAGCGCGGCTACCTCCGACGGATTGAAGCGACGCGCAATCGGCACCCAGCGACGTTTCTTGTCGACGGCGGTTCGCGCCACTTCGCGCGAGATGCCCACTTTGAGCAAGGCTCGCTCGAGCTTGCGACTGTCGCGCACTTCGCGCGGCGCCACGCTCAGACTGATGAGTTGCTGGCTCTCGGCCAGCGTTAGGCCCGTCGCATCGAGGATCGTCCCGCGCCGGGCCGGCAGCGGCGACCCGGTATAGTGCTGGTTGTCGGCGAGGTTCGACCAGCGATTCCCTTCCACGAGCTGCACCCAGAACGACTTCACGACGAGCGCGCCGGCGAACGCCACCAGCGAGTAATTCACGACGGCGAGCCGATTGATGCGAAGCATTAGGGAAGTGAATCGGCGCGCGGGCGCGTAAGAAGAATGATCTGGCTATCGGCGGGTACCTTCAAACCCAGCCGCTTCTCCACGACAGCGCCCAGCTTTCGTAGCGTGAGACTGGATCGGATTTCGCCTTCCAGTCGGGTGCGTCGCGACGCCAACTCGGTCCGGCGCTCGGCGAGCTCCCGCACTTTCTGGCCCTCGGCAAAACCCACCGACTTGCGCCAGACGACGGCGGACGCGAGCACGAGAAAGGCGAGCAGGACGAGCGCCGTTGTGCGCCGGCCACTCCTGTTCGTGCGTTTCGTCATGCGTGACGCCAGGCACGCAGCCGTGCCGAGCGCGCGCGCGGATTGCGCGCGACTTCCGCGTCCGAGGCAAGCATTGGCTTGCGCGTCAGGGTCTCGCCTAACGCCGCGCCTCTGCAGGTGCAAATCGGCTGCCGCGGTGGGCAGATGCAATCAGCCGTCCACTCGCGCCAGGCATCCTTGACGATCCTGTCCTCGCCGGAGTGATACGCGATCACGACAAATGTCCCCTGCGGCTCCAGCCGATTGCGCAGATCGGGCAGCGCGCGCGCCAGGCCGCGCAGCTCGTCGTTCACGGCGATACGCAGCGCCTGGAAGAGCCGCGCGAAATCTCCCGGCCCGGTTTCCGGCCCCAGCGCACCGCGAATCGCGCCGACGAGATCGTCGCTGGTTTGCATCGGCCCGTTCCCTCGTCGCCTAACGAGCTCTTTGGCGAGCCGCATCGCGCGCCGCTCGTCTGCATACTCGCGAAAGATCCACGCCAGCTCCACCGGTGACGCGCGCGCCAACAGCCCAGCCGCGGACTCGGGCGTCGCCGGATCCATTCGCATGTCCAACTCGGCACCCGGCCTGAACGTGAATCCGCGTGACGCCTCATCCAGTTGCCGCGACGAAACTCCGAGGTCCAGCAGGATCCCGCCAAACGTCACCCCATCGAGTTCTGCAACGCTGCCGAGGTCCGCATAGTTCGCCGCGAACAGTTGCAGACGGCCCGACGCAATGTAGTCGCTGAGCGTGGCGCGCACTTCCGCGATGGCCGCAGGATCGCGATCGACGGCAGTCACGCGCACCCCGCGCTCGAGCAATGCGCGCGTGTGCCCGCCGCCGCCTAACGTGCCGTCCAGCACATGTGCCGTGCTGCCCAGCAGCGACGCCACATGGTCCACCATGACGGGGTCATGGTAGACGCTCGCGATCACTGGCGACTGCGGCGCGCTCACTCTGACAAAAATAACGAGGCCCGCCGATCAACCGGCGGGCCTCGTGGGCTCAGAATATTTGTGATGTCCTACTGCTTCTTACAGAACGCCGCTTTTTGGCGCTCCGGATACTGCGAGAGCGTCTGCACTGATGTCATGAGCTGCGCCACGGTCGCCCGGTTGGATTCCTCGGCGGCCGCTTTCGGCAGAGCGATCTGCGCCTCGGTGATAAGGTCACCAGCGCGCGTTGCCATTTCGCAGCTCTTCGCCGTGTTGGCTTCCTGCACCAGCGCGTTGGCCATCGACAGACTGATGGCGCCAATAAGCAGTGCGCTTGTTGGCGACGATCTCACGGAGTCAGCCCACATTACGATCGGCAGCGCGTGCATCAGATCCGTCGTGTCTTTTGACGTATTGAACTTGCGGAAGATCTGATTCCCGGCCGAGAGAGCCATACCGCCTACCGTGCCCTTGTCAGCCCCGTTTTCTAGTGCCATGCGCAGCGAAGCGACGGTGCTGTCTGGCTGCTGCATTTCTGTGAAGATTGCTGCTTCCTGCAGGTAGTAGCCGCCGTTCTTCGAATCCAGTGTAATTGCCTTCTCGATTGCGCTTAGCGCTGCAGGGAGTTGCCCGGCTTGCCGCAGTAGCTGCGCCTGCGCGGCCGGGAACGTGGCACTCTTCGTGAATTTTGCACCACCCTTCGCTGCAGCTTCTGCAGCCTTTTGCGGCTGACTGTCATTGACGTACGCGGCGATGAGCGCATTGAAGAAACCTGAATCGGCGGCCGCGGTATCGGTCTTGATCATCTCTTCGCCGATAGCGACGGCGGCTTTCCAGTCTTTCAGAGCGAGGTAGATCTTCCACTGCAGGCGCACGAGCGACGGGTCGCCAGGATTCTGGCGAACAGCTTCGTCGATGATCGGCTTCGCCATCGCGGCCTTGCCGCTTGCGGCGAGTGCGTTCACGACGCGCTCCTGGAGTCGCACGTCGGTCGGATTTGCTGCCAGCAACTTGGTCAGCGTCTCGATGTACTTCTCTTCCAT
>DATBKN010000411.1:0-4200 GCA_036555845.1 Gemmatimonadaceae bacterium
CCTCGTACGGCGTGTGTAAGTCATGGCGACCCATCATGAGGATCACGGGAACAGTGTAAACACCCTGGCGTCCGGTCGGTCTTGGGCCTGGCTGCCGCGGCGCGCCCATGACGGCATGCTCCGACCACTTGAGCGCCGGCAGATACGCATCGGCGTCGGCCTGCGTGTATTCCTGCCCCCAATCCGGCAGGGAGAAGTACAAGTTGAAATCACGCTTCCCGTACCAGCCTCCGTCGTACATGCGCGCGTATTTGCGCGCCAGCAACGCCTTGTCGATATCGAAACCCGTCGCCGGCGGATACGGCGCGATTGCCTTGAGCTCGCGCAATGCTGCCGTGTCGTTGCGCTGTGTCGCAACTGTCATAACGCGATCGTAGAGATAGCGCTCACCATTCGGTGCCGATTGTCCGACACCTATGTACGCGTGCAGCCACTCCGGACGAGCCGCGGCGAGTCGCGAACCTATACTCGTGCCGAAGGAGAAGCCGAGCACGACGATCTTATCCTTGGCGAGCTTCTTGCGCAGGTAGGCCACGACCTCCTCGGCGTCCTGCGTTAGGCGGTCCGTCGACATCGTCGGTCCGACAGCTGCCGTGTCCGTGGTGACGAAGTTCTTCCCCATGCCACGCTGATCCCACTGCACGACTGTGAAGAAGTCCTCCCACGGTTTTTGAAACGCCCAGCTCATCGCCATCACCGGACTGCCGGGACCGCCGTGGATCATCAGGAGCACGGGGTTGGCCTTGTTGAGGCCGCGGATCGAGATCCATTGCTTCGTCCCGCCAACGTCGATCTGCTCGAGAACCTCGATCCCCTCCGGTGTGTGAATCTTGCGGAGGTCGGCGAGCTTCGCCGTGATCGAGTCACGGCTCCATGTCGTCGGCCGCGGTCCCAGCTGCTGCCCTTGCACCTCGAGCGAACTAATCGCGCTGAGTCCGACAATGATCGCGACGGATGCGCAGAACCGCTGCATATTCGCGTCCTCGTTAGGCATCTACTGTGTTGTTCTGTTCGAGACAGGCGTTGACTCTCGCTTGAGGACGCGACCGGGCCGCTCACCTGTCACTTTGCCATCGTTCCATACCGACCGCCCATTGACCCAAACCTGCGCGATACCGGTCGCCGTTAGGTGCGGCTCTTTCGGCGTCGAGCGATCCTGAACCGTCGCAGGATCGAACAACACGAGATCCGCATAGTTGCCGGGCGCGATCTTACCGCGACGCGTGAGACCTGTGTGCTCCGCGGCGAGGCTCGTCATCTTGCGAACGGCGTCTTCCAGCGTGAGCACGTGGTCCTCGCGCACGTATTTGGCCAGGATGCGCGGGAAGGCCCCGAAGCCGCGCGGGTGCGGGCCGTTGAGCGTCCCGTCGGAGCACACATTGCTGTGCGGCCACGCGAGGATCCTTGCGATGTCCGGCTCTGACATCCCTGTCGCGATCACGCTCTCCACTTCACCCGAGACGACGCCGTTTTCGGCTCTGGCTCGTTCCCTTCTCATCGCGTTCGCATCGCGGATGAGCGTGATGAGAGTTCGACTCGGCCGTTCATTGCGCAGCGTCGCGATTTCGGCGACTGTCTTCCCCGCATAGGAAGGATTCGGCGCATAGGCGCCTAACAGGAGCCCCTCTGGCTTGGCAATCTCGCGTAGAATCTTCTCCGTCTCGGCCACATTCTCGAAGTCACGATTGGGATACAGCACAGTGAGCGTCGACTGCCAGAATTGGTACGGGTAGACGTCCGCTGTGATCTCCACACCGCTGGCTCGCGCCCGATCGAGCACGTGAATGAGACTGTCACCTTGGCCCCAAAGCGGGATCATGCCGAGCTTCATGTGACTGATCTGTACCGGCAGCTTCGCTTCACGGCCGATGGCGATGATCTCGTCGATGGCCTTCCAGAACCAGCGATCTTCGCTGCGGATGTGACTGATGTAACGCCCGCCTAACGAAGCTGTCACCTTTGCCAGTGCCATCACTTCCGACGGGTCCGAGTAGATCCCCGGGTCGTATTCCAGCCCCGACGAAAGACCGAGCGCACCCGCGTCGAATTCTCGGCGCAGCAACGCGGCCATCGAGTCGACTTCGCTCTTCGTCGCCTTGCGCTTGAAGTCGTCTCCCATCACGGCAGAGCGCAGGGTCCCGTGACCGACATAAAACGCGACGTTGACGGCCGGCGGAGTGGTGCCTAGCGAGTCGAGTATCGCGCTGAGCGGCATCGGATGGTAGCCATCCTGCCCCGCGATAATCGTCGTTATGCCCTGGCTGACGACGGCGAGTGCTTCGGGCGATGCGACAAGGCCGTCGTCGTGGTGGCTGTGCGTGTCGATGAATCCGGGCGCCAGCGTGAGACCGTGGCCGTCGACAACCGAGTCACCGCGAGCGGGCGAAACCGTTGGTCCGACATCTATGATAGAGTCGCCGATGAATCGCACGGCGCCCGCGTACGCTGCCGCGCCCGTTCCGTCCACGATCCTAACGTTTGTAATGGTCGTGCCCGCGGGTCCGGACGGCCGCCCGGAACAGCCCAAGCACAAGGCCAGCACCAACATCGCGCGACGGCGAGCCATCACTAGCTGAACTCCAGGCGGGAGGATGCCATAGTTGTACATGCCGGGTTCGTTAAGGCAAGCGATAAATGTCCGGCCGCACCGTAGTCAAACGTCAAGGGCATAGTCCGCAGTCCATTGGCGTTAGTCCATAACGATCTGTTCTGCGGAGTTCATAAGACCTAAGGCCTACGGCCTGAGGACTACCTACTTTCGAGGAAAGATTATGAGCGAGTTCGTCTTTCTTTTTCGAGCGAGCGCCGAAGGGCGCAATGCCGCGATGGGCACGCCGGAAGCGGCGCAACGCAGCCTGCAGTCCTGGATGCAGTGGATCAACAACCTCGAGAAAAACGGCTATCTGAAGCAACGCGGGCAACCGCTGGACGTGAGCGGCAAGATCGTGCGCGATAAGAGCGTCACCGACGGTCCGTTCGTCGAGGCAAAAGAGATGGTCCTCGGCTTCATCATCGTCGAGGCGCGCGACATGTCGCACGCAATCGAGCTCGCCGGCGACAACCCGATGGTGTTGGGCGGCGGCGCCGTGGAGATCCGTCCCGTAATCTCGTTAGGCGTGTAAGCAGTGACGTTGCTGGACGAGCACTTCTTTCGCCGAGAGTCGCCGCGACTGGTCGCCGCGCTCACGCGCATCTTTGGCGTGCACAACCTGGCGCTCGCCGAAGATGTGGCCCAGGACGCGTTCGTCCGCGCGTTGGAAGTGTGGAAGGTGCGCGGGATTCCCGACAATCCGGCGGCGTGGCTGATGACGGCCGCCAAGAACCGCGCGCTCGATCACGTTAGGCGCGAGCGGACGGCCACGACATTCGCGCCGGCGCTCGCGAGCGAGGGGCGAAGCGAGGCGGTCATCGACGAAGCCTTTGCAGAGCACGCCATCCGGGACGAGCAGCTGCGCGTAATGTTCTCGTGCTGCCATCCGCAACTGCAAGAGGAAGTGCAGGTTGCACTGATCCTGAACATCCTTTGCGGCTTCGGAGCAAATGAGATCGCCGCGGCGTTCCTGAGCGGCCGAGCGGCAATCGAGAAGCGCATTCAGCGCGGCAAGAAGGTCTTGGCCGCGTCGCACAAGCTGTTCGATCTGAGCGACAGTGACTTCGCACAGCGGCTCTCGACGGTGCAGCGCGCGCTGTACCTCCTGTTCAACGAGGGTTACCATGGCGCCTCCGGCGAGGCAGCGGTGCGCGCCGAGTTGTGCGGCGAAGCGATGCGCCTAACGCAGATGCTGCGTGAGTATCCGCCTGCCGCGACGCCAACGACCGACGCCCTCGCTGCGCTCATGTATCTTCACGCTGCTCGGCTGCCTGGTCGAGTCGATATCGACGGCGATCTGCATTCACTCTGGGAGCACGATCGCTCGCGCTGGGATTCCGCATTGCTGGCGCAAGGGCTCGAGCTTCTGGAACGCTCGGCGAGTGG
Organism: Gemmatimonadaceae bacterium; assembly: GCA_036555845.1. Lineage (GTDB taxonomy): Bacteria > Gemmatimonadota > Gemmatimonadetes > Gemmatimonadales > Gemmatimonadaceae > DASYRX01. Next base: position 3,977 of record DATBKN010000411.1, read on the forward strand.
GACCGCAGTAAGCGCCTATCATATAGAAGGGGCTATCGCTGCTGCGCATGCGAGTGCGCGCAGCCTGGCGGAAACAGACTGGGCTGCGATCGTCGCGCTGTACGACAGGCTTCTGTCGATCAGTCCGTCACCAGTGATCGCGCTCAATCGCGCCATCGCGGTCTCAGAGAGGGATGGGGCCGAGCGTGGGCTGGCAGCGCTGGCTGCAATCCCCGATCAGGAGC
>DATBKN010000412.1:0-3328 GCA_036555845.1 Gemmatimonadaceae bacterium
GATGATGTTCTCCGGCCCCCAGGCCGCGTCGCCGCCGAAGAAGATACCCGGCCGCGTGCTCTGCATCGTTAGGCGATCGACCTTGGGCATGTCGTTCTCATCGAACTCGATGCCAAGATCCCGCTCGATCCATGGGAACGCGTTGTCTTGGCCGATCGCGAGAATGACGGCGTCACACGGGAAGACGACAGAGCCCGTCACTTCGCTGCGCTGCTTTCCGTTCTGCTCACCCCAGCGCAGCTGCTCGAACTCCATGCCGACGAGACGGCCGTTCTCGCGCACGAATCGCTTGGGCGCGTGATTCTCGACGATCTCCACCCCTTCCTCCTCGGCATCCTCGAGCTCCCAGGGTGACGCTTTGAAGTAGGGCCGCGAGCGACGTGCGATGACTTTGATATCCTTGCCGCCTAACCGTTTCGTCGTGCGGCAGCAGTCCATCGCTGTATTTCCGACGCCGATGATCAACACGCGCTCGCCGATCTTTTCTACATGGCCGAAGTGCACATTCGCCAGCCACTCGATGCCGATATGCGTGGTGTCGTCGCGCTCCCGACCCGTGATCTGCAGGTCTTTGCCCTTTGGCGCGCCGCTGCCGACGAATACAGCGTCGAAGCCTTCGTCCAGCAGGCTGCGCATACTCGTTATGCGCGAGTTGTAGCGGATGTCCACGCCCATGTCGAGGATGTATTGCACTTCCTCGTCGAGGACCGTGGCGGGCAGACGAAACGCGGGAATGTTCACCCGCATCAGGCCGCCGGACCTGTCGAGCTGCTCGAAGACGACGCACTCGTAGCCTAACGGCATCAGGTCGTTGCACACGGTGAGCGACGCGGGACCGGCGCCGATGAGCGCAACACGCTTGCCGTTTTTCACTGACGGCGCCTTCGGCAACTCGTCGCGGATATCGTCTCTCAAGTCCGCGGCAACTCGCTTCAGGCGACAAATAGCCACAGGCTTTCCGTCGACGCGTCCGCGGCGGCATGCAGGCTCGCAAGGACGGTCGCACGTGCGCCCGAGAATCCCCGGGAAGACGTTCGACTCGCGATTGAGCAGGTACGACTCCGTGTAGCGACCCTGCGCAATCAGACGGATGTACTCCGGCACGTTGGTATGGGCCGGACACGCCCACTGGCAATCGACAACCTTATGGTAGTACGCCGGGTTATTGACGTCCGTCGGCCGCATGCTTCGGAGTTTAGGGGGAAATGCCTAACTGAGTTTTGCCGCCGGACCCGCCGATGGCAAGCGGGACGCGATTGCTTCATAGACGAACCCAGCGAGGTTAGCCACTTGCCATACAACGAGTAACGCGCCAATCGCGAGTGTGTTCCCTCGCTGAGCGAGCGACGTACCGGCACGCCGCAGAAAGCGCGCATGAAATCCCAGATCGCGAGCGAAGCGGCCGCGCCCTCGCTTGCGCAGCGACTGGTGATAGTGCCAGGCACCGCGACCATAGCGGAAGTGCTGTTTCCAAAAGCGCGACAGCGTCAAGTGGTGCGCGTGCGCGACCTCGGCGTCCGGCGCATAGACGAGGGCGCGACCGCTCTCGCTCCAGCGAGCGCAGAGATCGCGATCTTCCGATGCCACGCGGAAGGCCGGGTCGAACCCGCCCACCATAACGAGTGACTCGGCATCCACCGCCATGTTGTTCGACGCGAAGAACTGTGCTTGCTTGGCGTCCGCGTTATGGTGCTCGTACGCGAGCTCGTGAATGAGCTGACTCGTGGTGGCGAATATGTTGTCGTCCAGCGCGTTGACGACGCGTCCCCCGACGAGCGGCGCGCCGCCGGCATCCAGTCGAGCAAGCAACCGCTCGAGCCAGTTGGCGGCTGGACGGCAGTCATCATCGGTAAAGGCGATGAGACTGCCGCGCGCTGACATGACGCCGAAGTTGCGCGCGGCCGCCGGGCCCTGCCGCGCCTGACGTATGACGCGCACGTCGAGCTTGTCGCTGAAGCTCGTAGCTAGGCCGGCGATCGGCGGCTCGCTGCCGTCATCGACGATGACAACTTCGAAGCTGTCCCGCGGGCATGTCTGCCGTGACAGCGCCGTTAGGCAGTCGCGCAACTGGTCGGGCCGATTGCAGGTTGGAATGATCACGCTGATGCGCGGACTCGCGCGCTCATCGCGTGGCGTCACTCCGCGAAGACCTCACGTCTGTCGCGGGCCGTCACATGCTCCACACGGTGACATTCGTACTTCGCCAGGCGATCGTCGCCGATCGCAGTTCCCCATGCGTATCCTGCCATCTGACCGAGCGCGTCCACGCCGAGTCCAAACAGCATTGCAGGAAGAGCGCGCAGGAATTGGAGTCGCAGCTGAGTCGAGCGTGCAGTGGGCACCAGGCGTGCAAGACGAACGAATGGGATGAGCGGCGAACCGACGAAGTACAGCGCGCGCGCCGCCGCGCTCATTCCCTTGCGGCGCTCGGCCGCGAACGCGCGACCGTTGAGCCAGAGTACGGGGAGCCAGGAGGACCACAGAGAAAAGTTCGTGTGCGCGACGCGAGCTTTCGGTTCCAGGCGCAGGCGGTGTCCCCGGTTGCGCAGCTCCCAGTGCAACACGGTCTCGACGCTGAGCAACTCGGCGAGACGCTCGTCGAATTCGAGCAGAACCGCGCGCTTGTAACTCGAATTGTGTCCCGGGAGGAATGGAACGTCCTGGGCTGGAATCGGCTCCAGCCATGGCCCGTAGCCGATGAAGAGATCGGCCCAACTCACCGCTGTTGAAGGATTCGCATTGCGCACGGCCGGCCCGACCGCGATCCACGGGCCGTCATGCGTTGTGATGAGCTGTTCGGCCCACTCGGGATCCGGAAAGCAATGATCTTCGGCGAGCACAACGAGCGGAGCGGAAGCGGCTCGCACGCCGGCCGCATTGGCCGAACCTAACGAGCCGAAGTCGCCTATCTCGACGATGCGATGCCGCGGGAACGCGGACAGCACGCCAGCGTCTGGCTGCAGCGCGTCCAGGCTCGTTGCCACGATCACGACCTCCAGCGAGTCGCGCGCCGTTTGCCTCGCGAGGTGCGCTAGGGTTTTGCGGATGGCGTTGAAGCTTCCTGGCGTCGACAGGATGACCGAGAGCGCAGCGGGGGCAGGCTGCGGCGTCGTAGGGCGCTGCATGACGCATGATTGCCGTCCCGGGCATGAGGCAGCAAGCCCTGAGATTGCCCACGTGCGCTCGGCCGTCTACGTTCTGCGCCCGTGACGCCGGGACGCCGAGTTGTGCGGCTTGCATTCGTCGGTTGTGGCCGAGCGACGACGGAGCTGCATCTCCCTGCCTTACGAGGAAACGCCGACATCGACGTCGTCGCCTTCTGTGACGT
>DATBKN010000413.1:0-3042 GCA_036555845.1 Gemmatimonadaceae bacterium
TTCGAGGCGGCCGCCTGACCGTTCCTCCAGCCAGGAAGTGATCTCGAAGGCGTGCATCGGCCCCCAGGAGAGCGTCTTGAGGACGAGGAGATCGAGCGTGCCCTTGAGGACAGCCATGCGCGGCTCAGGTGAGTGTCTACCCTTAGACACTCAGTCCGCGCAAAAGGTGCTAGTCCCGAGTTGGGTGACTAATCGGCAGCGCAACGCGAAACTCGGTGCGCCGTTCGCGCGCACGCGACTCGACCTCGATGTCGCCGCCATGCCTCCGAGCCAGGCGCCGCGCGATGTCCAAGCCCAGCCCCGTTCCTTGGCCGACAGGTTTTGTGGTGAAGAAAGGATCGAAGATTTGATCCACCAGATCGGCGGGGATGCCTGGGCCGTCATCCATGACCGAAACCACAACCGCGTTTACCGCCGCGCGTGCCGACACCACGACGTGACCACCACGCGGCGCCGCGTCGAGTGCATTGTCGATCAGGTTGGACCAGATCTGATTCAGTTCGCCGCCGACTGCGCGAACTTGGGGCAGATCGGCGGCAACATCGAGCCGCAGCTCGCAGTCCTTCTCGCGAGCCTTTGAGCGCATCACGGCAACCGTATCGCGCACCCCCTGCGCGACATCGATCGGTTCGGCGGCCGTTGAGCGATCCATGTACGTGTACCGCTTCACGGCTCCGACGAGATCATAGATGCGGGACGCCGACGTCTTCATGTCGGCGAGGAGCGTCTGCGTAGCGCAATCCGCGGCGATCCATCGCACGGCTGTCTCGAGTGCGGACGCGTCAAGCATCGCAGACAGCTCGTCCAGCGCGGCGATTGTCACGCCGGATTCGGCGAGCGCTCCCGCATGAAGAGAGTCTGCACCGCGCGCACGCAACCAGTCTTCGATGGCGTCTTCGCTGTCCGCCCGGTCGATTGGGGACTGGAGTCCTTTGGCCGCGCTGTCTCTGCAGCTCGCTCGGAACCCGTTGAGTAAGCGAAGCTGTGCATCGGACAACTGCGCCGTTCCAAGTTCGCGCGTGGCCGTCGTCAAGTCGCCTAACGTGCGTTCCAACTGCGTCGCATCGCGGGCGACGGCAGACGCCGGATTATTCAGCTCGTGCGCCAGTCCAGCCGCCAGCTTGCCGAGTGAGATCATCTTCTCGTCGTGCAGGTCGCTCGTGGTGAACTGGCGGGCGCGGTCGAGCATCACGTGCACCAGGATCGTCGTCACCGCAGGGCACTCTCTGGTCATAGCGGGAAAGTGCGAACGATCGACCTCCAGCATCTCGCCGGCTTCGAGCGCTACACCCTTACCTATTGCCGTGGTTACTCGGGAGAACGGCAATACCCCGGACACGTCGCCGCCGCGCCAATCGATGACACGTTTTGGGCCTGCCCCGCGATCCACATACACGGTGAGGTGGCCCGAGAAGATCGCCCAAATTCCGTTTTCCCCCGTGTCCTGTCCCTTCGCGATCAGAACTTCCCCTGCGTCGAAGCGTCGCAGCCTGCCGCGCGCGGCCAACCATGCGAGTTCCTCGACAGGCGCCGCGCCGAGCGTGCGATGCGCGCGAAGGCGCTCGAGAATCCGCTGGCTTTCGGCCGCGGCAGAATCGACGCTCGTTAGGTTGTCTCCGACAGTCATTGTGGCCGTCCGCTGAGCACACGAAGCCGCCCCGCGACGAACGCGCGCAGCGTAGTCGGTGTAACGCCGAACGTCTCCGCGGTCCCAATCGTGTCGGCAGGAGTATCGAATGATTCGAGCGCGGCTAGCAGGCCGCTCACCAGCTCGGTCAGGCCAGGCACCGGCGGCAAGTCAGGGAGAAGCTCTCCCGGAGCGACAAATCGCAGCGCAGTCTTTCGCTCGAGCTGCCGATCATACTCAGCGACAATGTCGCGCCAGCTGACTGCGGCTGGTCCGACGACAGGAATCTTGCTGTTCAAAGCTTTGGGATGATCCACAGCCGCGAGTGCGAACGCGGCGATATCGCGTGCCGCCACAAAGCTGTGCCGCCGCTGCCCTTCACCGCAGAGGGTTACTGGCTTCCCGGCGTTGAGGGGGGCCTCGATCACAATGGGCAGCATCACGTCCATTATCCCGTTCGCCGCCAGAATGGTGAAGGTGAGCCCGCTCTCCCGCAGCGTGATTTCGGTGCGCGCTTTCGCACGAGGCAGCGGCACAGGACTGTCGACAGACGCTGTCAACGCGGAGATGTAGATGAACTGCCTAACGCCGGCCTCACGCGCCGCGGCGATCAGATGGCCGTTGCCTTCGAGATCTACGCTGATGGGGGTGTCGGCGCCGCCGCGCTGCCCGGCACTCGCCGTCGTTATGACGACGTCGACTCCCCGCATCGCCGGTTCGAGAGAGGCGGCGTTTTTCAGGTCGCCAAAAGCGATTTCCGCGCCGGCCTCGATGAGCCCGCGATAGTCGGAGCTCTCACGCACTAGCGCTCGCACGGACTTCCCCTTGGCGAGTAGCCCGCGGGCGATCATCCCGCCAGCGAGTCCGGTCGCGCCGACAACAAGGATCATGAGTCACCTCGAGATCGTAGCACTGATTATCAGAACGAGCGCGCTTCGGTTCCTGTGCTAGCTCAAGTCTGACGCCGTCGCTGGGCTACTGGCAGGAATCAGCACGCGGAACTCCGTGCGTCCGGCGCGCGTGTCTACCGCGATGCTCCCCTGGTGTGCCAGCACTATCCGTCGTGCGAGATCCAATCCCAACCCTGTACCTTGGCCGATGGGCTTCGTGGTGAAGAAGACGTCGAAGATGCGGCTCTGGATTTCTGGAGGAATCCCGGGCCCATTGTCGATGACGCGAACTGCAATGCTCGCTCCCTCGCGCTCAGCGCTAATTTCTACGCTCCCACCTTCTCTGACGGCGTCGATCGCGTTCTCGGTCAAATTCGACCAGACCTGATTCAGCTCATCACCGATCGCTGACACCTGCGGGAGGTCGGGAGGCACGCTGATTCGCACTGCAACAGACTTTTCCCGAGCCCTCCCGGCCAGGATTGCTACCGTATCCGCAAGCCCTTGTGCGATGTCCGTCGGCGC
>DATBKN010000414.1:0-2906 GCA_036555845.1 Gemmatimonadaceae bacterium
GGTCATCAACCTTCGCCGCGGGACGACGATCTGGGATGTCCTGAGCGGTGCCGGAATTCCCTCGGCCATCGTTAGGTGCCCCTGCACGTATCCGCCTGAAGCGATGAAATGGCGCCTGTTAGCCGGCATGGGTGTCCCGGACATCCGCGGCGGCCTCGGCACGGCGACGTTCTACACGACAGCGTCGAACGTCACCCCGCGGGAGAGCGAACAGGTCGTGAAGCTCGAGCTGCGTGGAACGAAGTGCGACAGTCACGTGATCGGTCCGCGCAACCCAAAGGCGAAGGACGACATGCGCACGGCGGTGACGTTCGAAGTGGATCGTTCCGCACGCACGGTGACGCTGCGCAGCGAGGGTCGCCCGAGTGTCCTCGTCCTCCAGGAAGGCACTTGGAGCGACTGGCTGTCGGTCAAGTTCAAGGCCGGGCTGCTGCAGAGCGTCGCCGGCGTGATGCGCTTCCTTCTCGTTAGGCTGGATCCCGAGCTGGAGATCTACGCCTCGCCGGTGAACTTCGATCCTACAGCGCCGATGTTTCCGATCTCGTACCCGTGGGAGTACTCCACGGAGCTGGCGAAGACCCTCGGCGGCTACTACACGACCGGGATGGTGGAAGACCACACCGGCCTTTCGAACGAGCGCTTCTCGGAAGAGGCCTACCTCGCGCAATGCGACGACGTGATGCGCGAGCGTGAGCGCATGCTCAGCCATGAGCTCGATCGCTTCCGTGAAGGTCTGCTGTATTGTCTCTTCGATACACCCGATCGACTGCAGCACATGTTCTGGCGTTTCGGCGAACCCGGACATCCAGCCAATCGCGAGGACGACGCACGACGCAGCGCGATGGCCGCTGTCATTCGCGATCATTACAAAGCGTGCGATGCCCTGGTCGGTCGTGTGCTCGAACGCGTCGATGCCGACACGCTCTTGATCGTATTGAGCGACCACGGTTTCAATTCGTTTCAGCGCGGCGTGCATCTCAATGCCTGGCTGCGCGAACGCGGCTACCTAACGCTCAAGCCGGGGATCGCTCCGGGACACGAAGCGGGAGAGTTCTTCAAGAATGTGGACTGGGGACGCACGCGCGCGTACGCGCTGGGTATCGGTAGCATCTACTTGAACGTGCGCGGCCGCGAAGCCGAGGGCGTCGTCGATGCGGGGCAGGCTGACGCGCTCGCCACGGAAATCGCGGGGAGCCTCACGGGCCTCGTGGATCAGGAGCGCGGAACGGAGGCCGTGCGCTCGGTGAAAACAGCGCGCGAGCTCTACTCGGGCGCTTACGTCACCGAAGCTCCTGACGTGATGGTTGGCTTCGCTGCGGGTTATCGAGCGTCGTGGACAACGGCCCTCGGTGGGATCCCGGCCACGCTCTTCGAAGACAATGTGAAGCGGTGGGGTGGGGACCATATCATAGATCCAACTCTGGTCCCCGGAATCCTGTTCATGAACCGCACTTTTGACGTGAATGGCCCACGTCTCGTCGATCTGGCGCCGACCATCCTGAGTTCGCTGGGTGCTCCTGTGCCGGGCGTCATGGACGGGCGCGATCTGCGCGCGGGGTGAGCCACGAGTTGGGCAACGAGGTCTCCTTGAAACAGCAGAACGTGCCGGTTCGACGAGCCCTGACTACCCTTCACTTGGCGTATCGCTTGCGTTAGGCCGGCGCACGGTTATCCCCCGATCTGAGCGGATGCAGCAGAGCGCTAAGACCCTAGTCAACCTGTTGGAACAGAGCGTGTTGGCCCGGCCCGATGGCGTCGCCGTCGAGGAAGGGTCTTCGGCGGCTATGGCGCTGTCGTATCGCGCGCTGGACGACCTGTCGAATCGGGTGCGCGACTACCTTGTCGCGGCGGGAGTCAAGCCCGGGGATCGAGTCGGCATTTACGCCCAAAAGTCGATCGACGCTTACGCGGCCTTGCTGGGGGCGATGAAGGTGGGGGCGGCGTACGTCCCTGTGGATGCCAACGCGCCGGCTGCTCGCGCCGCGTACATCCTGCACAACTGCGCTGTGCGCGGGGTGGTGATCGAGACGAAACTCGTCGCGGCATGGGAGGCCGAAGCGCGCGCGTTAGGCGACCTCCCGCGTGTGCTCGCGCTCGACCAAGTAGGCGGCGGTGCCGGTCTGTCGGCGGCGCTCGATCGCGCCGCCTCGGCAGAGCCGTTCGCCGCCACGGAGACGATCCCGGCAGCGCCTAACGACTTGGCCTACATCCTGTACACGTCGGGTTCCACGGGAAAGCCCAAAGGCGTCATGCTCACGCACGAGAATGCGCTTGGCTTCGTGCGCTGGTGCAGCGACACGTTCAAGCCGCTGAGCAGCGATCGTTTTTCATCGCACGCCCCCTTCCACTTCGACCTCTCGATCCTGGATCTGTACCTGCCACTGGCACACGCCGCGACCGTTGTCCTGATAAGCGCGGAGCAGGGGAAAGAGCCGGTGGGCCTCGCCGATCTGATCGCCACACGCAAGCTCAGCGTCTGGTATTCCACGCCGACAATTCTTTCCGTGCTGGCGCAGTTCGGGAAAATGGAGCGGCACAACTACGACGCGCTGCACACGGTGTTCTTCGCCGGCGAAGTCTTTCCAGTCAAACACCTGCGCGCCGTCAAGCGGCTGCTCCCGCGCGCGCGCTTTTTCAATCTCTACGGCCCGACCGAAACGAACGTCTGCAACTACCATCCGATTCCCGATGTCGTCCCGGAGGATCGCACGGAGCCCTACCCGATCGGTGCGGTGTGCGCGCAGCTGCGCGGTCGTACCGTCGACGAGAATGGCGTCGATGTGGCGCGCGGCGCCGAAGGTGAGCTCATCATCGCCGGGCCTAACGTCATGCAAGGGTACTGGAACCTGGCGGAGCAGACGGCTCGCGCATTCATCGTCGACGCGCAGGGAACGCGCTGGTACCGC
>DATBKN010000415.1:0-6214 GCA_036555845.1 Gemmatimonadaceae bacterium
CTAACCCCTCAGTAGTCATGCGCCCCTTCGTCGTCTGCCTCACCGTAGCAGTCCTGGCAGTGCCAAGGATCGCTCAGTCTCAGATCCCCGAGAAATTCACCAACCTCCAGTTCTTCCCCAAAGACATCCCGCACGACACGCTCGTCGCCAGGATGCGCGGCATCACCGCCGCCCTCGGCATCCGCTGCAATTACTGTCACACCGGCGGCAGTGGCCAAGGTCTCGAAGGCGTCGACTTCGCCTCTGATGACAAAGTCGAAAAGAAAAAGGCGCGCGAAATGATGAACATCGCAAAGCGCATCAACACCGAGCTGCTCGCGAACCTGCCGGACCGTGAGTCTCCCGCCGTCAATGTGGAATGCGTGACGTGCCACCGCGGGCTGCCGATCCCCCGGACACTCGCGCGCGCGTTGGTGGATGTCGCCATGACAAAGGGCGCAGACTCTGCCGTCGCGTTCTATCGCAAGGCGCGCAACGATCACCCGGACGACGGTGTTTACGATCTCAGCGAGCGATCCGTGAGCCAGGCTGCGACGACTCTCGTTGAAACGGGCAAAGTCGCCGAGGCGATCGCTCTGCTCGACGTCAACGCGGAGCTGTTCCCGAAGTCGGCGCGCGCGCTGAACCAACTCGCCGCTGCGCATGAGGCCGCCGGCCACAAGGACGCGGCGATAGAGGCATACAAGAAGGTGCTGGCCGTGGCGCCTAACGATCGACAGGCGCGCGCGCGGCTCACGGCGTTGGGAGCCCCGCCGCCAGAGTGAGCGTGTAGCGGCACACGCTGGCACGCTTCGCGCACATGCTGAAAACCGTACGCGCAGCGCTGTTAGGCGAGCTCGTCCGATCTCGTCGCCTGCGCGATTGGAGGCGATATGATCGACTTCGTACGGACAATTGCATCGCGTACGTCGGCCCTGATGCCGCGTCGCGCAAATAATAACGGCCAGGAAGACAGCGAGCGCGTCCGCTACGCGGTTGTAGGGCTCGGCTACATCTCGCAATCCGCTGTGCTCCCCGCGTTCGCGCACGCGCGGCGCAATTGCGAGCTGACCGCGCTGGTGAGCGACTCCCGCTACAAGATGCGGCAGATCGGCGAGGAGTACGGCGTCGACCTGCACTTCACATACGACGAATACGACGATCTCTGCGCCAGCGGCGCGATCGACGCCGTCTATATCGCGCTGCCTAACAACATGCACCGCGAGTATACCGAGCGCGCCGCGCGCCATGGCGTGCACGTGCTCTGCGAAAAGCCCATGGCCGTGACGACCGCCGATTGTCGCGCGATGATCCACGCCGCGCGCACGAACCAGATCAAGCTCATGGTCGCCTACCGGCTGCACTTCGAGCCGGCGAACCTCGAGGCGGCCCAGATCGCCCACAGCTCCAGGCTCGGCAACATCCGCAGCTTCAATTCGATGTTCACGATGCAGGTCAAGGCGGGCGACATCCGCCTCGAGCGCGCGTTAGGTGGCGGCACACTGTACGACATCGGCATCTACTGCATCAACGCGGCGCGCATGATCTTCCGCGCCGAACCGGTCGAGGTCTTCGCCGCGTCGGCAAATAACGGCGAGGAGCGATTCGCCGAGGTGGACGAGATGACGAGTGCCGTGCTGCGTTATCCGGGCGATCGCCTGGCCACGTTCACGACGAGCTTCGGCGCGGCGGACACTTCACGCTACGAGATCGTCGGAACGAAAGGGACGCTCACCGTGGATCCGGCGTATGAGATCGGCGAAACCCTCGTGCATCATCAGACAATCGACGGCCGCACGCGCAAGCACCGGTTTACCAAGCGCGATCAGTTCGCGCCTGAGCTGGAGTACTTCGCGGACTGTATTCTGCACGACCGCGAGCCAGAGCCTTCTGCGATCGAAGGACTCGCCGACGTTCAGATCATCCAGAGCCTCTATCAATCGGCTCGCAGCCGCCGTCCAGTGCGATTGACCGTACCCAGCGACGCGCAGCCATCCCGGGCGCAGTCGATGTATAAGCGTCCCGTTAGGCGCCGCAAGCTCGTGGCAGCGTCAACTCCTAGCCCCTAGCCCCTAGCCCCTAGCTTCTAGCCCCTATTCCTACCCCTACCCCTACCCCTACCCCTATACAAGGACCGCCACATCCACGTCACCCACCTTCTTCGTGATGTTGATGCTCACGTCGTACGCATGCCGCGTGAGCGCGAGGTCGATCGAACCGTTGCCGACCTGAAGGTTGTGCAGGTTCACCCACTTGAGGTACTCCGGCAACACCGGATGCTCGAAGAGCAGCTGCGGTTTTGCCGGCGAGAACGTGAGCCCGATACACGCGTACAGCAGTTGGAAAACTGCGCCGCTGGCCCAGGCCTGCGGCGAGCACGCGACCGGATACAACGTCGGCCCTTGCCCTGAATAGCGCGGGAAGCCGCAAAACAGCTCCGGCAGACGGTTCAGATCCATGAACGTGCTCGCCTCGAAGAGTCCCGTGAGAATGCGCAGCGCGTGATCCTTGAACTCATAACGAGCGAGTCCCGAAGTAACCATCGCGTTGTCATGCGGCCACAACGAGCCGTTGTGGTACGACATCGGATTGAAGCGGGCCTCCGTCGTCGCGACGGTACGCACACCCCAGCCATTGAATGACGTATCAGACATGAGCGTCTGAGCGAGCGGACCGGCGTGCTCGTGATTCACGATGCCTGTGGCCAGGGCGTGACCTGCGTTAGATGTTCTAACACGGCATTGCCGTTTCTCACCGTCCAGCGCGAGCGCAAAGGTGCCTAGCTCTTCGCACCAGAAATCGTGATTGAACTTGGCCCGCAACTCGATCGCCTGACGCTTGAACGTCGCGCTCGAGTCGCGATCTCCCAACCGTTCGGCAAGCACGGCAGCAGCGCGCTTGGCCGCGTAGACGTAACCCTGGACCTCGACTAACGCGATCGGCCCGACGGCGAACGACCCATCAGCGTGAAAGACGGCATCGTACGAGTCCTTCCAGCCCTGCTGAACGAGCCCTCGCGAACTGGCGCGTTCGTACTCCACGTAGCCATCTCCATCGCGGTCGCCATCGCGATCGATCCACTCAAGCGCCGCTCTGATGTGCGGCCACAGCTGTCTCACGAATGCGATGTCGCCCGTGCGTTCGAAATACGCCCCCGCCAGCATGACGAAAAGCGGCGTGGAGTCGACGCTGCCATAGTAGTGCGCGAAGGGGACTTCGCCTAACGCGGCCATCTCTCCCAACCGCATCTCGTGCAGGATCTTCCCTGGCTCCGCGTCCTGCTCCGGCGCCACGCGTGTCGCCTGATGCTCAGCCAGGAAACTGAGCACGCCGCGCGCCAGGTTCGGCTTCACCCACAGCATCTGCAACGCTGTGATGATTCCATCGCGACCGAACGGCGTGCTGAACCAGGGAACACCGGCGTACGGATAGGGGCCCTGAGGAGTCAGCGTCGTGAGCATGTGCAGGTCGGCAAATGATCTGTCGATCCATTCGTTGAACTTCGCGTGCGATGTCTCCACGATGGCAGCGGCGGCGCGCTGCGTTCCATGCTCCATCGTGCTGCTCTCCAGCGCTTCGCGATAACTCGGCATGACGCGCCGCTCGTTGTTCACCTCGCAGCTCACAGTCACGAAGAGCTCGTAAGGGGCCCGTGGTGCGAGCTCCAGGCGAAACTCCGCCGAGTCTTCGTCCATGGTGTCAGGCTGGCGATCGAACGCGATGCGCGTAAATCGCCTAACGCCGTCGAGCCCATGATACCCCAGCGTGGCCTCGTGATCGCCTATTCGCGTGGGGAGCGGCTGGCCTCGCCGCGGTCGCTTCACGCCGCGCACTTCGAAGACATCGGCGTAATCGGCGCCAAAATCGAGCGCCAGCGTGATGCTCATGACGACGTCGCCATAGTTCATGAGGCGAACGTGCTCCTGCAGCATGCCATCTCGTAACACGCGGGCGCGAAAGACGTGCAGCGTGTCCTTCCTGAACTTCAGTCGATCACCTTCGTACCTGTCCGGCGCCGTCGTCTCCACGACGAGCACGCTGTTGTCGGCCTTCACCCACGAGTTGAGCAGGATCGGCTGGTGGCCGTGCAGCGTCAGCATGAACTGCGAAAGGAAGCGCGTGCCGTCGTGGTACAAGCCGTACTGACTTCCGGCCATATACCTGACGTCGCCGTACCGATCGAAGACGCCGAACGTGTCCTGCGCCTTGAGCACCCGCGTCCGGTCGTCGGTGAGAGCGGCGCTTTCCACCGCCCACTGGGCATCTTGCTCTGCGGCGTTAGGCTCCGCCGCCAGCGCGGTTACGCCGCGGCTGCGTCGCGTTCCCATGTCAGCCGACGGTACACCGCGAGGTATTCTTCGGCCATCCGCCGTGCCATGAAACGCGCTTCGAACACGCGACGGCATTGCGCACGGTCGAGCGTCTCCAGACGCTGCACGGCCGCTACTGCGCCATCTACGCTATCTACGATGAAGCCTGTTTCTCCATCGCTGATGATCTCAGGTACCGACCCGCGACGGAACGCGATCACGGGAGTTCCGCACGCCAACGCTTCCACCATAACGAGTCCGAACGGCTCAGGCCATTCAATCGGGAAGATCAACGCACGCGCATTCCCGAGAAACTCGGCCTTCTCCTTTTCACCGATCTCGCCCATGTATTTCACTCGCGAGTGCTGCAACATCGGACGGATGCGGTCTTCGTAATAGGAACGATCTGCATCGTCGACCTTGGCCGCGATACGCAGCTCTATGCCCACTCGCTCGGCAACCTGAATCGCGCGGTCCACCCGTTTCTCCGGCGATATCCGCCCGAGAAAGGCGAGATAGCCTCCGCGCCCCGTTCCAAGACTCAAGAGATCCGTTGGAACACCGTGATACACAGTCGCCGACCAATTCGCAAAAGGGAGCGGTTCGCGCTGATGATTGGAAATCGAAGTGAGCGGCACGTCGCTGAACGCGCGGAAGAGTGGGTGCAACTCCGGCAGGTCGAGCCGGCCGTGCATTGTCGTCACGTGCGGTACGCGCAACAGCCGGCTCATCGGAAAATGAAGGTAACCATTATGGTAGTGCAGCACGTCGAACTCACGCGCGCGATCGAGGACTTCGCCCAGCTCGAGTACGTGCGGCGCTGTGAAGTCATCGATCATCCCTTCCGCGGCTGCTTCGCGCAACGCGGTTGCCCGACTGGCGACCAGTTTTGCCGACGTCACGGAGTCGCCGCTGGCGAAGAGAGTCACGTCGTGTCCAAGCCTAACGAGCTCCTCCGTCAGGTAGGACACGACGCGCTCGGTGCCGCCGTAATGTCGTGGCGGCACTCTCTCGAACAAAGGTGCTATTTGAGCGATGCGCATGATGCCAACTACGCAAAGCCTGCAAATGCTCGGCTGCGTTTACACCGTCTGTACTGCGATGATGCCTTACCCCGTCCGCGTCGTGTCGCTGGCGAGTTTGCTCTGAACTTCTCGCGCCCGCTCGAGGTGCTTCTCCACGACACCGACAACTGCTGTGAGATGTGTCTGCAGATCCGCGCTCTGCGCGCGCGTCTGCAATTGACGCAGGAGACCGAGCACCTCCTGATGCCCCGCGACCATCTTGTCCATGTACACGCGATCGAACTCGGCGCCGCTCAGTCCATTCAAGTCCATCATCGCTGCGTCATGCTTGGATTTCATGTCCGTGACGAGTGGACTCATTTCTGGCATCGCGGCCGCCGCGCTATCGACGACACGCATTTGGCTGATGTGCTTGAGATCGTTCCCGTGGTCGGTGATCATCAACCGCGCGAAGCTCTTCACCTCCGCATTCTTTGCCTTGGTACGCGCGAGCTCGGCAGCTGCTACTTCACCGCTGTCAGCCGTTTTCAGAACCTCGACGATACCGCCATCGGTTGTAGGAAGCGCCGGCGGACTTGGTGTCGTATCCGGTAGCGCAACACTGCCGGACGCCGTGGTGGTATCGATCGCGTTGTCGGTGCGCTTACTGCATGCCGCCGCGGCAAACGCTGCTACCGCCAGGGACAGTATGAGGCGCGAGTGAAATACATGCTTCATTGTGACAATCCTCCAAACAGGGTGGGGCCGCGCCGAGAGTATGCGGCAAGAGCCATGCTGCTGCGTTGCGCGGACGGACCGGCTGAGTTCGCCTCGTTAGGCGTGCTCTAGCGCCATCAGCGCGTTTCTCGTCTGTACATCCGCCGGGACTGGCGCGCTGTGACGTACAACGCCTAACGGCTT
>DATBKN010000416.1:0-19737 GCA_036555845.1 Gemmatimonadaceae bacterium
GGTGTTCAAGTCAACGGATCGCGGGCACTCGTGGACGGCGATCTCGCCGGACCTCACGCTCCAGATCGACCGCGACACGCTTGAGCTGATGGGCGTGAAGGGCAAAGACATAGCGATTGCCCGTAACGATGGCGTTGGCAACTTCGGCAACCTGGTGACATTCGAAGAGTCGCCCATGAAGCGCGGCGTGTACTGGGCGGGGAGCGACGACGGCCAGGTGAGCGTCTCGCGCGACGACGGCGCCACCTGGACCAATGTGACGTCGAAAGTACCTGGTCTCCCCAAATGGACCTACGTGTCGCGTGTCGCACCGTCGCGTTATGCAGAAGGCACCGTCTATGCCACGTTCGACGGTCATCGGTTAGGCGACTTTGGGACCTACGTCTACACGAGTGCTGATTTTGGCGCCACGTGGACGCCGATAGCAGGCGATCTGCCGAAGGGCGAAGTCGCCCGCACGATCCTCGAAGATCACAAGAACGCGGACGTGCTCTACCTCGGCACGGAGAGCGGGCTCTGGTTCAGCTACGACCGCGGCAAGCATTGGGTGCCGATCAAGGGTCGCTTTCCGACGGTGCCGGTCTACGAGCTCGCGATCCACCCGCGCGACAACGCGCTGCTCGTTGCGACGCACGGACGGGCGATCTGGATCCTCGACGACCTGACGCCGTTCCAAGAGTACGCACGCGCGGTGGCGAGCAGCGGCCACGTCTTCACGAGTCCCGGCGTCCAGCAGCGAAAGTCGTCGAGCGAGCGCATGCGCGATTTCGAAGGTGACATGAAGTACCTGGGGAAGAATCCGGAGCGAGGCGCCGTCGTGAATTACTGGATTCCCGCCGCGGGTACGAGCGCGACCCTCACGATCGTTGATGGCGCCGGTCAGAGTGTTCGCGAGATCAAGAGTGATTCCGCCTCCAAGCCACAGGCGGGTTTCAACGCGCTGGGCTGGGATCTCAGGGTGCAACCCAACCGAGCCCCGAAGCTTGGCGCGGGGGCAGGAGGGGGCGGCGGCTTCTTCAGCGGCGGGAACGACGGACCGCTCGTTCTTCCAGGCACATACACGGCGCGCCTAACGCTCGATGGCAAGGCGGTCGGCTCGACGACGATCGCCGTGCGCGGAGATCCGGAAGTCACGATCGCCGATGCCGACCGCAAGACCTACTTCGATCTACAAGTCGAGCTGCATCGGCTGCAGGCGCAGGCGAACGAAACGGCAGAGAAGCTCGTCGAGGCGAACGATCAGCTGAACGCGATCCGCGAGCGCATGCGGGACAGCACGAAGGCGAGCGCGAGCGAGCGAACAACGTGGCGCGAGTTCATCACGCCATTCGACTCGGCGCGACGCGCCTTTGGTGTTGCTGGCGGAGGCGGCTTTGGCGGTCCGCCTAACATGCGGACGCTCCCATCCGGTTTGAAGGGACAGCTGATGTCTGCCACGGCGCTGCCGACAGCGACGCAGATGCGCCGCATCGAGGCGCTGAGGGTCGATCTACCGAAAGCGATCGCCGACGCGAACGCCGTGCTGGCGCGGGTCGGCGAGATCCGCCGGGCGGTGGCGGCGGGAGGAGGGTCCTAACGAGGGCGCGCGGGCTTGAGCTCGATCACGATGCCGCGCAGCGGCAGCTCACCGACGTTCTTCACTTTGTGGATCACGGACTGATTGAACGCCACGCTGTCCGGCACGATGTCGCGCATGACCTCGGGTTGACCATCCGGCCATTGCTGTAAGCGCGTACGATTCAGCTGGATCACGACGCGCTGGCTATGACTATGTCGCGCGCGCGTCTCGCCGACGGGTAGTCGCTCTTCGAAGATGAAGAGCCGCTCGCCGTCGAACAGCACATTGTTCTTTTCCGGGGCGATCGACTCGACGGGCGACACGACCGGCGGATGGTCCGACTTGATCGCCACTTCGTAGTAGGGACCACCAGCGGGTGTTTCGTACGACTCGCCTGCTTTGAAGACGGCGATCTCGCCGCGCGCCAGCTTGCGACTGGAGGTCCCCGATTTCAGCTGCACCGCACCTAACGCCACGATGACGCGGTCACTGCAGTTAGGCACCGAAGCCGACGCGCATGGCGCCGCGTCACGAGTGACGCGAACATATGCGTTCTCGAGCGCGGCGATTTGCAGCAGTCCGACGATTAGAGCAAGTGACATCTCGATCGCTACGAAGTAGTCACAGATATTGTATCCTTGGAATCACAACGTGTAACTGGACAAGACGTGCCAACTGCGCCGGTCACTGTCGTCAATGTCGGCTATCGCTCGACCAACTTCTGGGTCGTGAGCGCGGGCACTTCACGCTTGCTCATCGATCTCGGCTGGCCGGGGATGTTCGGGGCGCTCGCGGCAAACCTCAAGCGCATGGGGATTCCCTTGCAGGAGCTCTCGTACGGTCTCGCCACGCACTACCACATCGATCACGCCGGAGCGGCTCAGGATCTCAAGAATCACGGGATGCGCCTGCTCGTCACTGAAGAGCAGGTATCGGCTATTCCGAAGATGAAACAGTGGACGAAGCCGCGCGATAACTACACTGACATCGCCACGTTCGACAACGTGGTGATCAAGACATCAGATAGTCGCGCATTTCTGGGGAAGCTTGGTATCGCAGGCGAGATCGTGCACACGCCCGGTCATTCGGACGACAGCGTCACGCTCGTACTCGATAACGGCATGGCCTTTACCGGGGACCTAACGCATCCGTCGATGGTTGGCAACGAAGACCCTGGCGTTGTTGCGCGCAGCTGGCAGAAGCTCCGCGACCTCGGCGTGACGACAATCTATGGCGGGCACGGACCTGTGCGGGGGATGCCCGCAACGCCCATTTAACGTTAGGCACTCGCAAGATACGTCGCCGCGCTGCCGCTAAGGACGGTATTTCTTCCTCAGCGCCTCAATCTGCTGCTTCACATTTTTCGTTGAACCGCGCAAGGCGAAATCCGACGGGCCTGCGCGTTTATTGCCGGCCAGAAGTTGAGCGCCCGGATTGTCCGGTGGGAAGTTATTCCCGGCGCAGTTGCCATAGGTCCACGTCTGCGCATAGAACGTCCCGCTCAACTTGTCGAAGAAGTTCTGAAAGAGCGCGAACTGCTGCTTGCCGGCGACCAGCACGGACTTCTGCGGATCCTGATCGAATAACGTGATCCTGTTGCCTTCGGCATCGGAAACGACGGCTTTCGCAGACGTCTGCCTGCGCGGGTTGAATACGTAGTTGAGGAACTGCAGGCCGTACGGCAGGCCGCGCAGAGTGAGATCCGGACTCTTGACAGGTGCATTGAACGTGTACGTGTTCGACAGAAACAGAAATCCGTTCGTGCCGAGGACGTCGACCTGATACGCATTACCTAACGCGTCGTACTGAAAAGTTGTCAAAACGCCGAATGGCAGACTTTCGCGTTTGATCAACTGGCCCCGTGCGTTCCATGTATTGACGAGAATGTCTTCGACAACGTCAGATCCACCGTTGAACCAGACTTCTCGCGCGATCTTGCCGGCAACGTATTCGTAAGCGATGCTGACGAGAGTGACATCACCAATCATGTACTTGGATCGAACGACGACTCCCTTGGAATCGTACTGCGGGAGCAGCGATCCGAAACCATCGTCCCACCTGCTCAGCAATCCGCGACTGTCATAACGGTAGGTTTGGAGAAAACCGTCCTGACCCAGGTTGCGCACGACCTGGCACGCTTGTCCTCGGCTGTCGCTCTCGAAGCTGCCGGCGACGCCGCGCGCCGCGGCGTTCTCAGGGCCCGACGCATCCGTTCGGCATCCAACCAGGACCACTGCGACGAGAAAGTATCGCCAAGCGAGCACGTCATTGATATTCATACCGACACACAGTCGTCAAAGGACAAAGGATTGGCGCGGACTGATGTTCTCCAGTGTAAAGAGTGTCTCTGGCCGTGTCCAATTTTTGACGTTTAGTGGCAAGCACAGCAGGCATAACGTGCGATTGCCTAACTATGAACGCTGAAGGGCTCCATGATCCGCCGCTCGTTGCACCGAATAGTGTCGTGCTCAGCAGTCGTCGTTTTGATTGCGTGCGGTCGCGGTCCCGTCGAGCGCTCGACGGCGAGTCCGCCGCCGCCTCCAACGAACCCAACAGCCTACGAGCTGGTTTGGGCCGATGAGTTCAACGGCGGAGGTCTCCCTGATCCGACCAAGTGGGGATACGACATTGGCGACGGCTGCCCGAACATCTGCGGGTGGGGGAACAATGAGCTGGAACACTACACGGCGAATCGCACGGAGAACGCCCGAGTCGAAAACGGTAATCTCGTCATTGAAGCGCGACGTGAACAATTCGGCACGCGCGATTACACATCCGCGCGGTTGGTGAGCAAGAACAAGGGCGACTGGATCTACGGCCGCATTGAGGTTCGAGCGAAGTTGCCGTCGGGCCGCGGTACGTGGCCAGCGATCTGGATGCTACCAACTGACTGGTTGTACGGTGGTTGGCCGTCGAGTGGCGAGATCGACATCATGGAGCACGTCGGCTTTGCGCCAGACTCGGTTCACGGCAGCATCCACACCGCGGCGTACAATCACACGAAGGGGACGCAGAGCACGAGCAACATCGTAGTCGCCAATGCCGAGCAGGCTTTTCATGTGTACGCGATCGAATGGATGCCCGACGTCATCGCTTTCTACGTCGACAGCAGCCGATATCATTCGTTCGCGAACGAGAAGAAAGGGAGCGACGCGTGGCCGTTCGATCAGCGCTTCCACTTGTTGTTGAACATCGCCGTCGGCGGCAATTGGGGCGGACAGAAAGGCGTCGATCAAACCATCTGGCCGCAGCAGATGGTCATTGACTACGTGCGCGTGTATCAGCGTCGTTAGCTGGATCGCCTAACGCTGATTGATCAACCCCGCCGCGGACGCCGTGCTACGGGCGCGCCGTCGCGCTGCGTTCTGCAGCCACGCGGAAAAGCAGACGTGTGCCTTCGGCAATCGTAATGGGCAGCTCGGGGCCCAAATCGTCGAACTCCGGCACGTGCTTTGGCAGGAAGGGGTCGAAGATGGACCGCGGTCCATTGCATGCGGCGGGTGTGCCCGGAGGAAGTGTACAGCCGTTTGCGCGAGTGTCGGCGATGCCTCGACCGAAGGCATGAAAGACGTTGAAACCTGGCGCAGACGCCAGCTGGACCGTTTGCTGCGCAATTCCTGATGCGTTTGTCAGGATAGCCCCTGGCGGCGCCACTCCAAGGACAGTGGCACCATCGTTAGGCGGCACGGCAGCGCGCCAGCGTACGCGCGCGTTCATGACGGGATCACCAAGCAAGTCGGTGACTTTGGCCTGCAGCACGAGTGGCGTGCCTGCCTGACCTGGTTGTGAAGCGTCACCAGGCGCGACGTACTCGAATTTCGACGGCAATCCCAGCTTGAAGAAGCTAGCGATGTTCGACGTTTGACCACCGCCACCGCGATCGATCAGGGCCGTCGCGAACAGTGGGCGCGGCGCGAACCAGCTCCATACTTTGTCGCGCACCGCCTGCGCGAGCTGGAGTGCGCTGTTAGGCACCGCGGCGGCGAGACCCGAAGTTGGCGTGGTGCATTGCCACGCTTCCGGCAACGCCTGGACGCGTGACAAATCATCGCTGAAATGGTGCAGAGCCAGCTGTTCTTCCTGCGAATGCGTTAGGCCGAATCCCGTGGGATCCAGGTGGTCACACAGCGAGATTATGGCTGGCGTGCCTAGCGCTGCTTGGAAGAGCGTTTCTGTTTTCACACAGGGCCCGAACGTGGGCACGTCGATGGCCGCGCTAACCGCCGCGTCTTCCGCTGCAGAGCATGGCTCGAACGCCAATGCGAAGTTGGTCCCGGATTGCCCCGGGATGAAGAGCTGCGCACTCGGAGCAGCAGCGCTGGGCCCAAGCTGTGCTTCGAGGTTGGCGTTCTGGCCATCAGCGACGAATTGAACAGCGCAGTTCTTTTTGTCCGGACAGAAGGCGAACTGTTCGATGCGTACGGTAACCGGAATCGTTGAACCGAACCTGATCAAGCAAAACGGCGCGGCACCGCTGCAATTCGGCGCAGGTCCCGCCGTGTTTCGAATGTCGCGCCATCCAAACAGCCAGCGAGGATCCAAACGCGCTTTCTGCAGGTCCGCTGAAAACGCGATGCCCCATATCTCAATGCGATAGTCTTTGTTGGTCGCGAGCGCCGATGTCGCCCAGTTGGTTCGATACAACTCTCCGACGGCTGCCATCGCCAATCCAGTAACTGAGCCTGTCACTGCCCTCGTGACGTCTCTAACGCAGCCCGCTGCACTCGGCACGCCGTTTGTCTCGCAAACACGCACATATGGGACTAGTCTCGGATGTGCGCCGCCAACATCAAAGTTGGGGTCCCCTGGCTGGGGATCCTCCGCAAGAGGCGGTGCAAAGAAGAGATCCGGATTCCCGTTGCCGAAGCGAGCCTCGGAGATGTGGAAGGAAGCGCCTAACGGGGGGATAGCGCTTGGGGTCGAATCCTGGCAGGCGATCAGCAGAGTCGTACCCAACACACCCGTGATTGCGCGCTTCATACACTTCCTCGATCGATGTCTGGCTGACTATGGGGCAAGCGATCGAACGATCACTCGCGGAGGGAAGGGCATTATTGTGCGCTGCGCGCGAAGCCGATAGTCCTGCTAGGGCCGTCGTTCCAGGAGCGCGCGGAATCCGGGCTCGTTTTGTAAGGGTCTCCACCACCAGTGCAGGTCGCGGCCGACCGAGAATTCGTGCGTCGGATGCCGCACGACGTAGCTCTTGAGGACCTCGATCGCTTCTTTGTGGTCGCCTAGAAGGATGAGCGGGATCGCCTCGTAGCCTCGCAGCTCGTCCTCGGGATCCACGTCGCGACCGACGCGCCCACTCGCAAGCACGTGCCGCGCGCTGTCTTTGAGACCGGCGCGGGCTAGCACGCCCGCCACGATCAGTTGGCCAAGACGCGTTTCGAATACCTGTCGGTCTGCGGGCGACAACTTCACCGCTTTGGCCGCGATTGCCCAGGCGCCGGGCACGTCGACGGCTTTCCATTCAGCGATCGTCAGCCAAAGCTCACATTCCGCGAAGCTGTAGTCGGTCGGAAACCGCCGCGCGCCTTCGCGGCACCATTTGTCGGCGGCAGGGAATTGCTCGAGGTCGTAATGCGTCCAGAACAGCTGCATCAGGTTCGCGTTCTGGTTCTGCAAGAAGGCGTCGGCCTCGTACGCCTGCCGTGCCGCGAGCAGTGCCGAGACGTTGTCCTTTCTGTCGTAATAGACCTGGCTCAGGACGAGATAGGCCGCCGCTTGCGATCCATCGATGTCCGTCGCTGCCTTGAGGTCCGCTTCTGCGGAGTCGAGAAGCCGGCCGCGTGCGGCTGGATCAGCAGAAAGATCGAGCGCGTAGAGCGACCGCCGGGCCCGACCTCGTAACGAAAGCGCTGGCGCGTAGTTGGACTGGAGAGCGAGGGCCTGAGTCGCGCGCGCCACGGCCGTGTCGAGAATCGAGTGCCGCCTGGAGATGTCCTTTTCCAAGCGCGAAGTCTCGTAGGCGAGCTGGCCGCTGAGGGCGATGGGGGCTGCCCACTTGGAGTCAGCTCTCGCCGCGAGCCGTAACAGTGAGTCCGCCCGGTGGTACGTCGCAGTCGCAGCCTCGACGTCACCCGCTTCTCGCCGTGAGGCAGCCTCCTTACGCACCCGCTCGGCGCGCTGCAAGAGAGACCATGCGTCCACGTTCGTCGTTCCGGCTCGGCTCTCCTTGAGATCGACTTCTTCCCCAAGGCGAGCGCGCAGCAGCCGAGCGACCTCGCGCACGACAGAGTCGCGCACCGTGAGTAGACCGGCCGCAGGCAGTTTGACAGTACTGCGATCTCTCTCTGTGCCATTTCCGTCGACGAGTCGCGCCGTGACGTGGAGTTGGTCGCCGACCGGCTCGACGGTTCCTTCGATGAGACTTCCGGCCTGAAGAGCGCGGGCGATGCTGTCGTCGGCAATTGTCGCGGAGCGGAACGGCGCCGTCCCGTTGCGCGAGATGACGTGGAGTCCGTTCACCGGGGCGAGCTCGTCGATCAATCCCTCTGTCAGAGCGTCAGCCACGTGGCCCAGCGAGCTGTCTCGGCTCACGTCCTTGAAATAGAGAACGGCGATCGTTTTTGGGTCGAGCCCGTCGGGGGCAGCGCTAGCCGAAGCCGCAACCGGTGAGGTGGCGACACGCCAAACGGCCCAGGCGACAATCAAGACGCCTAACGCCGCTCCCGCGACGACCATCGCCTTACGACGCTGACGACTGCGACGCCGCGCCATCGTCGTCTTCGTCATGCGCAGTGGCGTGACGCGCCGACTGGTTGTCGGCGCGACGAGGAGGCAGTCCTGCAAGGCGTCAGCGAAGTGCTCGGCGCTGTCGAAGCGATCCACAGGCGACTTGGCCAGCGCCTGGAACACGGTCTCTTCGACCTCATCGGGAATGGTACTGCGCACGATCGTAAGCGAGGGCGGCATCTCCATCGCCTGGCGCGCCATGACCGCTGTCGCGTTAGGTCCGGTGAATGGTGGCTGTCCGGCGAGCATCTCGTACGTCACACACGCCAGGCTGTAAATGTCGCTGCGCCCGTCGATGTGCTTCTCCGCTGTTACTTGCTCGGGACTCATGTATTGCGCGGTCCCCAGCGTCATGCCTGTCTGTGTGAGCGGTTGCGCTTCGTACGTGCTGCTTATCGCGCGCGCGATGCCGAAGTCGGCGACGATTGCGTGACCGCCCTCGAGCAGAATGTTCTCTGGTTTGATATCGCGATGCACGACGCCTTGCTTGTGCGCGTAGTCGAGCGCCTGAGCCACCTCGATCGAAAGACGCAACGCTTCATCAATGGGAAGCTGTTTTTCCACGTCGAGGCGCGCGCGCAGACTCTGGCCGCGGATGAGCGGCATGACGTAGTAGAGCTGCCCGTTTTCGTTTCCTGAGTCGTAGACGGGAAGGATGTGCGGGTTGCTGAGGTGACCGGCGATTTCGATCTCGCGGGCGAAGCGCTCTGGTCCCATCGCGACCGCGAGGTCGCGCAAGAGCACTTTGATAGCGACTTCGCGATTCAACTTGAGGTCGCGCGCAGCGTAGACGATCGCCATCCCGCCGCGTCCGAGCTCGCGCAGGATTTCGTAGCGCCCTTTAAGCGCCTGTTGTAGTTCGGCGGGAGATTCGCTCACTAGCGCCTGAAGCTAGGAGGTGGATGGGGGGATGCGGGGATGGCGGGAAGTAAATGCGAGGAAACGTGTTGATGCGCTGTGCCTAGCGAGGAGCAAATGGCGCTCCAAGCGATTGTGGGACTCTGCGCGTCGCAGGATTTCGTAGCGCTCTTGCACATCGCAGAGAATTCGCTCACAGAAGCCTGCGACTATTTAGATCACAATCGGATGGAAGCGGGAAGTTAGCATCGCCTCCGGTCACCCAGCGATGCAAGACGTGCGAATCGCCTAACCCTACGGCCGGATCACCAAGTCGTGCCGCTCTGCGCGTCCACTCGCGAAGCGCCGAGGGGAGCCGCGACGTCGGTGCGCCCGCGGTCGAACCCTGCGCTCTCGATTCCCGCGCAGAGTGCGCGAAGGGACTCTACGCCAATAGTCCGAGCGGCAGGGCTCGCGTCGTTATTGCCGAGATCGCGCACAGCGACCCATACGGACCGCAGTTGCTCGATCAGTCGCGTCCGACCAGTCACCACCTGTTCTTGCCTCGCCTTTAGTCGCGTGAACACTTCGAGCTGCCGGCGTAGGAGGGAACGCATTTGCGCTTGGTCATGGTCGCTGCGTCCCGTGCCTTCCCCAAGCACGGCCAGTCGCTCTTCGACGCGCAGGACCTCGATTGGATCGGCGTTGCGACGGAGAGAAGCAATTTCCACGTCCATGGCTTCGATTCTACCGAGGAGCGTACGCGCGGCTGCGATGGCGTCGCTGCCAGATGCGCGTGCCGATCCTGCGAGCGCCTCGGCAGCTTCGGAGATAGCGCGGAGGTAGTCGTGGGGTGTACTCGGGCCGGTTGGGTGTTCGCCGGCAACGGGGCGGAGTAACGGCGATATCTGAGCCTCGCGCCAAAACGAACCACTGGTCGTGGATCCCACGAGCCATCGTGCGAGCTGGTCATTGCCGACGCCCCGGCTGCGCCAGCGGAGTGCCAAGACAGCGATGGCGACTGCGGTGAGGACGATGAGCAAATAGCCAAGATTCCGCAAAAGCCCTGGCGTTAGGCGTGTGCCACCGCTCGCCGCGACGAGCCGCTCGAAGTAGGCAAGACTCGGCGTTGCGACAAAAAACACAGTAAGGGCGATGCGGCCCAGCCGCGCCGAATGCGGTAACTCGTGCCACATGTCGTCGGGCCGTCGCAGGGGAGCGGGCCACCAAAGACCCCACCATTTCGGTGGCCAAAAACCAACGCTCAGAATTTGGCCGATGCCAAATCCCGCGCGATGAACGTTCCATCCTTGCAGCGCAAAGCCCACCGGAACGAGCAACGCCGAAAGCAGCAGCATGACGGAGCCGTTGCCGGCACCATATGCGCGTGTCGCAATCACGCCCCAGACGACAAGCCAAAGCAGGGCCCAGGAGCCAAACCCAGCGACAGAGCGAAGCTCATCGGGGACGCCCGCCTCGGCGTCTCCGCGAGTTACGGCAACAGAAAAGTTGCGCGCGTCGGGCCAGCGGTCGTTCGGGTCTTGCGCCAGACAACGCATGATCACGCGGGCGAGGTCTTGTGGCACGTTAGGCGCGACTTCCCCGAGCGGTGTTGGCTCGTGCCGTCTAAAGGCATCGTTAGGCCCCGCAAAAGGCGCAAAACCGGCGAGCATCTCATACGCGACGAGACCGAGCGCATAGATGTCGCTGCGGCCGTCAATCGGGTCGCCGAGTCGCGCCTCAGGCGACATGTATCCCGGCGTGCCGACGGCGACGCCAGTGGCTGTAAGCGTGGCCCCCGTCAGGTGGCTCTTCGCGATCCCAAAGTCCATCAAGAGAGCACGCTCTGATTCGTCTTCGAGCAGGATGTTTTCAGGCTTGATATCGCGATGAATGACGCCGTGTCGATGAGCGTAATCGAGCGCGTTCGCGAGATCAGCCAGGATCCGCCGCGCGCGTTCGACGGGTAGACGTCGCTGGTGCCGCAGTCGATCGGCGAGCGTTTCGCTTCGCACGTATCCCATCACGATGTAAGGCAATTCGCCCGCCTCACCGAAGGCGTAAACAGGCAGAATGCCTGGATGGGTCAGCCCCGCCGCCATGCGAGCCTCGCGTCGAAATCGCTCGCGGTTCTCCGATGCATCGATGGCTGGGGAGAGCACCTTCACCGCTACCAGTCTCTCGAGGCCGTGTTGCCGCGCGAGGTAGACGACACCCATTCCACCGCTTCCCAGAAGATTGAGAAGCTTGTACTCAGCGCCGAGCGCATCCTGGACCTGTCGGCGGACGGAGTCGCTCTCCTCGTCCGTGCCTTGTCTCGGTTCCGCTGCCGGCGCGGCCGCGCCGCAATGAGGGCAGAAGTCTGTTAGATCATCGAACGGGCTTTGGCACGCTGGACACCGCACGCGGGCTCCCAAGGCGTCGGCCGTACGCCGCTACATTGCAATGTAGCATGTAGCTCCCAAACAATAAGAAGGCCAGCCGATGCTGAGGCGATGTCGCCGCTGCTTGCCCGTGATAGCGCTCTTGATCTCGGCGCCGGCGGCCCTTTCGCGAGCGCAAAGCGTGACCGTCGAGCAGCGCACAGCGATCGATTCGGGCCGACAGGTTGTAGTTGCTGAGAAGGTGTCGGGATCGAGTTGGCCGCGAGTGACGGTTTATCAGTTCATCGCCAGTAGCGCCGAAGAGGCAGCCGCTGTGTTTGCGGATTTCGAGCGTCACGCATCCTTTCTGCCGAACGTAAAGCGCTCCCGGGTCAGCCGTATCGTGGATTCGGCGACCATGGAAGTTGACTACACGCTGCGCGTGCCGATCGTGAAGGACGAATCGTACACGGTCAGAGACCACCTAACGAGTGCGCTGGCCGACACTGTGACGGGGGCGCGCAGCTACCGAGTGGAGTGGACGTTGGTGCGAGCGTCGTCGACGAAGGCTGCGGATGGAGAAGCGGTTTTCGAGCCTTACCGCGACGGAACACTACTGACGTATCGCAATCTTGTCGTGCCGGGCTCGCGCATGGCTGGTCTGGGATTTATCCGCGGTCGCGCGCAACGCGAAGTCGAAGGCACCGTACGAGCCATTGCCGAGCAAGTGCTCAAGGAACGAGCGAGCGATCGCGCACTCCTTGACCGCCAGTTGAGCGCGTTGCGAGCGATCGTCGGCTCGCCAGAAGAGAAACAACCGCGTTAGGTACCTGTCGTCCGTCGACGTTCCGGCTGTCGTGCGTAGCCTGAGCAGAATAGCGTTGCCATGTCACCGCCTTTCATCCATGACAAACGTGGGGGGATGGGTGCTCCGACCGCCCTCTTTGCCAAACCCGCCGGCATGCGAGGTGAAATAGTGCCCAAAACAACGCGCCGGTCCAGCACCGCGTTCTGAGTTTGGCGGACTAGTGCCGTTCGAAGCGTAGCATTTAGGAATCTTGCGATCGCATAGAGCGCTGCTTGGAACGGCACTAGCGCGGCCATGTGTGGTCACGCACCCTTTCTCAGTTCCAAGCTCACGTCCGTTGCCTAAGCCCCCAACGTCGCAGGAGATGGCGATGTCGCATCGATTCGGCCGATTCTCGCTCGCTTTAACGGTTGTGCTCGCTGCACTGACGCCGCGCCTAACGGCCGGGCAGAGCCGCAACGTCGAGGCACCGCCGCCGCCGGCAGCTCGCGCCGCGCGACCTCGGGTGACGGCTCCGACGCTGACCGCGCCAGTCGACGCGGCGCACTTCAAGGGCCTCGCCTATCGCATGGTCGGTCCCGCGAGAGGTGGCCGCGTGACAACAGTCACCGGGGTCTTGCAGGAGCCGCACACCTTCTACTTCGGCTCGACAGGCGGCGGCGTGTGGAAGACGACCGACGCCGGCCAGACGTGGACCAATGTCAGCGACGGCCAGATCACGGTCGGCTCGATGGGCGACATCGACGTCGCCGACTCCGATCCCAACATCGTGTACGCGGGGACGGGATCCGACGGTCTGCGCTCGAATGTGTCGATCGGCAAAGGCGTCTGGAAATCGACGGACGCCGGCAAGACGTGGACACATGTCGGCCTAACGAATTCGGGGAGTATCGGCGGCCTCGAGATTCATCCGACGAATCCCGACATCGTCTTCGTCGCGGCGATCGGCAACCCATTCAAGCCCAATCCGGATCGCGGGCTGTATCGCACGCGCGACGGAGGGAAGAATTGGGAGAAGGTGCTCTCGGTCTCCGACAGCACCGGCGCCGTGGACGTGGAGTTCCAGCCGGGCAACCCCAACGTGCTGTACGCGTCCACGTGGCGCGCCGAGCGCAAGCCGTGGACGATCATCTCCGGCGCGCGCGAAGGAGGTTTCTTCAAGAGCACAGACGGGGGATCGACCTGGCGCAAGATCACGAACGGCTTACCTAACGAGCTGATCGGAAAGAGCAATATCGGCGTCACGCCAGCGGCGCCTAACGTGGTCTACTGGATGCTCGAGGCGAAACCGGGGAGCGGTGTGTACCGCTCGGATGACGCCGGCGAGACGTGGCAGCTCGCCAGCAACTTCGGCCCCATGCTCACTCGGCCGTTCTACTACACGGGTATCGCTGTTCATCCCAAGGACGCCAACACGCTCTGGACGATGAGCGAAGGGATCTACAAGACGACAGATGGCGGGAAGACCTGGCGCTCGCAGACAGTGCCGCATGGCGACAACCATGATCTGTGGATCAACCCGAATAATCCGGACATCATGGTGCAGTCCAACGACGGCGGCGCGAACGTCTCGCTGAACGGCGGCCGCACGTGGTCCACGCAATACAATCAGCCGACAGCCGAGATCTATCAGATCTATACCGACAATCAGTTCCCGTATCGGTTGTACGGCGCGCAGCAGGACAATTCGACGCTCATCGTGCCGAGCTTCCCGCTCTCGTCAGGCACGCCTGACGATCCCATGCAAGAGTGGAAGTCAGGACCTGGTTGTGAAACGGGGCCAATTTTCCCGCATCCAACGAACCCCGACACCGTGTATGGATCATGCAAAGGGCAGTTCTCGCGCATGCGCATGTCGAGCGGCCAGGAGCGCAACTATTGGGTTGGGGCTCAGTCACTCTACGGCAATCCGGGGAAAGATCTGATCTACCGCTTTCAGCGCGTGTCGCCGATGGAGTTTTCGCCGCATAACGCGAACACGCTCTACTACGGCTCGCAGTACGTGCATCGCACGCGCGACGAGGGCGTGACGTGGGAGAAGATCTCTCCCGACCTCACCTGGTTCCCGCCAGAGCGCCAGCAGTTCGTGAGCGGCGAGCCGATCACGATCGACGTGACGGGCGAGGAGTATTACAGCGTCATCTACGCGATTCGCGAGTCGCTGCTCGAACCCGGAGTCATCTGGGTGGGCGCGAACGACGGGCCATTCCACGTCACGCGCGACAACGGCAAAACATGGACGAAGATCACGCCGCCGAACCAGCCGCCTGGCTGCCGCGTGCAGAACATCGAGCCGTCGCCGCACCGAGCGGCGTCGGCGTACTACGCGGTGCTGTGCTACTTGTTAGGCGACTTCAAGCCGTACCTCTGGCGCACGGATGATTACGGAAAGTCCTGGACGCTGCTCACGCCGGGCGACAACGGCATTCCTGCCGACGAGCCCACGCGCGTGGTGCGCGAGGATCCCGATCGTCCGGGTCTGCTGTACGCGGGCACGGAGTTCGGCATGTACGTCTCGTTCGACAACGGACGGCGCTGGCAGTCGTTCCAGCTGAACATGCCTAACACGCCGATCACGGACATGAAGGTCTATCGCAAGGATCTGGTGCTCTCGACGCAGGGTCGCTCGTTCTGGATCCTCGACAACCTGACCCCGCTGCACCAGATCGCCGACGCCAACGTCAACGCCGTCGCGCACCTGTACACGCCGCGCGAAGCCGTGCGCTTCCGCTATCGTGGCAGCTTTGGCGGCGTGGAGTCGAATCGCGCGAGTCCGGCGGACCCGCAGTATCCGCCCATGGGGGCGCAGATCGACTACTGGTTCGCGAGCGCGCCGAACGGCACCGTCACGCTCGACGTCATGGATGCGAGCGGCCGCGTGGTCCGATCGTTCTCGAGCGAGGCATCTGGTGAGCGCGCGCAAGCACCGGACGAAGCCGGCATGCGCCGGCCGGAGATGGTGCGCGTGGGCACGCCACGCCTCCCCAAGAACGCGGGACACAACCGCTTCTTCTGGGACTACTCGCTTCCCGGTCCCTGGAGCAGGAATCCGAATCAGAGCGGGCGTAACGGACCAATGGCGGTGCCGGGCGCGTATCGCGTGCGCCTGACATCGGGGACGTGGTCCGCCACGCAACCGCTCACGATTCGCACCGATCCGCGCGCGACGGCGGATGGCATCACACTCGCGGTGCTGCACCAGCAGCTGGAGCACAATCTGCGCACGCGCGACCTCGTGAGCGAAGTCAATCAACTCGTCGCCCAGGTCGAAGAAGCTCGCGGACGGCTGGGGAGCGCCGGCGGGGCCGCCGCCGATACGTTAGGCAGGCTCAACGCGCTTCGCGCCAAGCTGGTGACGCCGCCGATCCGCTACAGCAAGCCGGAGCTGCAGGCGCACATCCAGTATCTCTACAGCATGACGTTAGGCGCGGATCAAAAGATCGGCCGCGACGCCGTGGAGCGTTACCGCGTGCTTCGCGCCGAGCTGGACGAACGCATCAAGGAGGCGCGCGCGATCCTCGGCGCGGGCGGGATCAAGGCGCTGGATCAGCCCTAACTCGCGAGGTCGCTAGGTTGCGTTCCGCGCCGTGCCTGGGCGCTGGCGCTCGTATCATCCCTTCGAGCGACACGCCAGGGACTCATACGATTATTTCGGGACAATCCGCAAGGTGGCTAGCGGAACCGATGTGCTTCCTCACCGGCTGCATCGCTTTTCACGCAGATCGCTGAACGTGCTGTAAAAAGGCGGCACAAGCCCCGTGCTAGAATCGGTGAAGTTCACGCGGCGTGAGCGACAGGTCGTGGAGCTGATCGGCGATGGCTTGAGCAACAAAGAGATTGCGGCACGCTTGCAGGTCGCAATTCACAGCGTGAAGAGCCATGTGCATAACGTGTACTCACGGACGACGGCAGCAGCGCTGCGGTGCAGGCGAACGCGGAAGATCGTTCCTTCACTCTCCGACGAGGCGACTGTGATTGAGCCGCCGCGCGCCCGCGCGATTTGCTGCCCGATGAAAAGCCCGAGTCCGAGTCTATGTTGCGGGCTGCGTGTGTCGACCGACCTTGCCGGACGCGTTGAGTTAGGTCGGTGCGTGATGAGGCGCCGTGACGCCTCCCAATACGCGCTGAAACATCGGTGCCAGCTTCATCGCGCCGAAGACGTTGAGGTGGTCGTCGTCCATGTACAGTGGCCGCTGACGGTTCTCGATCGCGCACGATTTCGGGGTGCACAGGATTTCGTGCGGATAGACGATCGTCGCCGAATAGTCTTTGGCTGCGCGTCGCAGCAAGTCGAACGTCCGTGCCTGTCGCTCATTGAACTCCGCGTAACGCGGCGCGACCGAGATCTCTCGCCCTGACTGCGCTGCACGCGCCATCACGTCCGGGACGTTGATCCCGACTTCGGGCACGCTGGCCACGATCACGATTGCGACCTGCAGACGTTGCAGCGCTGCCAGGGTTGCCCGCAAGGCGCGTTCGAACTCGAGCACATTCTGATCGCGGTCGCTACTTGGTGTTATCTGCGGTGGCTGCCGGCGCTCTTCCTTGTAGCGCTGGAGCTCCACCCAAGGCGCCCAACGTGCGTGCAGTAGCACTGTTGAAATGCGCTGCCGCTGAATTACCGCGACCACCGAGTCGCCGAACGCTCTACAGTCGACCTTCCGTCCCTCAAAACGCCTAACGCCGAGCAACGGCGGGCAGGAAGCCTTTGTCGCTATTATACCGGCGATGTGATTGGTCTGTGCGACCTGTTCGACCACGGGGGCGATAGCGTTGCCGTGCGAGTCGCCCCAGAGAAGGAACGTTGGCGCGACGTTAGGGTCTCCGACGCGGCAGATGTAGCCGAGGCATTCGTTCATTCGCTTCCAGAAGTCGTTTTTCGCGTCGAGAGCGATCTTTGCCCCGCTCGGCAAGCGGTGCGGGACGATGTTCGAGGTGAAAACGAGCCAGCTGAACGACGCCAGCACAGCGGCCGACGCGGCGCTGACTCTGAAAAGGCGTGGACGGGAGGCGAGTACACGACGTTCGCGGAGCGGCTGTTCGACGAACTTCCAGGAGAGGACAGCCATGACCACCGATGCGGCGACGGCAGCCCCGGTCTCGAGCACTGTCAGTCGGCGCACGAAGTAGTGTCGTGCGAAGACGATGATTGGCCAGTGCCACAAATAGAGCGAATACGAGATGAGTCCGACGAAAACGAGCGGCCGTGTGCTCAGCAGCCGCGCGACGGGGAAGGGCGAGGCAGTTTCGCTGCCACTGTAGATGACGAGAGCCGCGCCTAACACGGGAAAGAGCGCATTAACGCCGGGAAACGGCGTCGCGGACGTAAATCCGAACACGCCGTACGCGATCGATGCGAGCCCGAGCCCGCCCAGCAGCGTGGCCGTGATGCCGTGTCGAACGCGTGGCAACACGTTGACGGCGAGCAGAGCGCCGACGAGCAGCTCCCAGACGCGCGGTGGCGAAAGGAAGAATGCCGCCGTGGCGTTGGAATCCATCTGCCTAACGCCCCAGAGGAAGGACAAGAGCAGTGCACCAGCGATCGCGAGCGCGTAGCGCCGCCGAAAGTAGCGCGTGATGAGAAAGAGAAAGAGCGGGTACGCGATATAGAACTGCTCTTCGACCGACAAGGACCAGGTGTGCAGCAGTGGCCGCGTTTCACCAGGAACGTCGAAATACCCCGATCGCCGGGCGAACAGGATGTTGGAGCCGAAGAAGAGCGTCGCGACTAGCGCGTCGCCGAAGTCGCCGGCCGCCTCCGGCAAGAGCAGGAACTGCGCGATGATCGCCGTAACGGCGAGTGTCGCGAACAGGGCAGGGAAAATGCGTCGGACGCGGCGCTCATAGAACGTGGCGAACGAAAAGCGGTCCGCTTGGAGGTCGGCGAGGATGAGCCTCGTTATGAGATAGCCCGAGATAACGAAGAACACGTCCACGCCGACGAACCCACCCGAGAATGGCGGCATGCGGGCGTGAAATAGCACCACTGGGATGACGGCAATCGCGCGCAAGCCATCGATGTCGGAGCGGTGCTTTGTCGTCATAAACAGGAATGCCCCAACGGGACCATGGTCGTTTCGCGGTGCAGCACAATGCGCGCCGCCTTAGAGTGGCTCAAGCTCCCACGCGTAACTTTACAGTGCAAAGTACTTGACGACGCCCCGCCAGGCCGATCAGATTGCTCCCGTGGCCACAATTCGACCTATCACCACCGCCCCGTCTGCCCAGCCGCCCGCGCTGCATGACCGGGCGATAGACAACCTCCAGTACATCCGCGAGACGATGGAGCGGGCGGAGCCCGTCACCGCGATCTCAGGATGGGGGATTGCCGCTGCGGGCGGCGTCGCGTTCGTCGCCACTGTCGCCACGCTGCACACACCGCTCAGCGGGACCTGGGTCGTGACGTGGATCGCTGCTGCAGTCGTAGCATTCCTCGTCTCGCTCGGCGCAACGATCCGCAAGGCCAATCGCACGCAGACGCCGTTCTTCAGTGGGGCCACGCGGCGTTTGGCGCTCGCGTTCGTCCCGGCGATGTTCATTGCAACGGTCCTAACGGGAGCGCTCCTACGCGCGCAGCAAGGCGTTCTGCTCGTGCCGTTGTGGCTTCTCTCGTACGGCGCCGCTGTTACCGCGGCGGGGATGTTTTCGGTACGCGTGATTCCCGTTATGGGCGCGTGTTTCGTCGTGCTCGGCACTGCCGCAGCGCTTGTGCCCACGGGTTTCGAGACATGGCTCATGGCGCTCGGCTTCGGCGCCTTACACGTCGTGTTCGGCGTTCTTATCGCAAGGAGGTACGGTGGCTAGGCGTTCCAACGCCGCAATCGCGCGGTCGCAGCCCCCTGGAGGGGGAACCGGGGGAACCGGGGGACCGGGCAACGCTGGTAGCGGCATCAAAGCGCACACGAGCGGGGGCGCAACTCCCGTTGAGCTAGATCGTCTGATCCACGAGCGAATGCGGCTGGGAATTGTGAGCGCGCTCGCTGTGAATCCGTCGCTCAGCTTCAGTGAGCTCAAAGCACTGATGCGCACGACAGATGGAAACCTGAGTGTGCACGCGCGCAAGCTCGAAGAGGCTGGGTATGTAACGTGCACGAAGTCGTTTGAAGGACGAGTCCCGAAGACCGACTATGCGCTGACGGCCGCTGGTAAGAAGGCCCTGGAGCGCTACCTCAACCACATGGAAGCCATCATCCGCGCGACGCGAGATCGTTGATAGCCGTAATGCAGAATTCCACACGACAACAGACCGCTGCGCGGGGCGACGTACGCGGGGTCGGGGCACGTGAAGGCCTGCCGCGACACATCGCGATCATCATGGATGGCAACGGACGCTGGGCCGTTAGGCGTGGCCGCCCGCGCGTCTCGGGACACGTCGCCGGAGCGACGGCCGTGCGCCGCACCGTCGAAGCAGCCCGCCGGTTAGGCATCGAATA
>DATBKN010000417.1:0-3111 GCA_036555845.1 Gemmatimonadaceae bacterium
GACTACTCGCTGGCGCACCGGCTCACTGATCTCGGACGCCGGGATGAAGCGCGACTGGTCGCCAATCGCGCGCGCGGCCGCGTCGATGCGCTGCTGAACGATGTCCGCGCGTTAGGCGAGAACAAGACACGCCAGTTCGAATCGGCGGCGGCTTCACTCCGCAGCCAGACGCTGCGCCGCAGCCTGGTGCTGCTGGTGGTCGCACTGCTCACAGTCGTGATCGGCGTCGCTGTCGTGCTGAACACTGTGAACTTCATCACGCGGCCGCTGGAGCAGCTCGTGGCACACGCGCGCGCGCTGAGTGACGGCAAGCTGTCCGCGCGCACGACCAGCGAGCTCCCCGGCGAATTTCAGGAGCTGGCGTCCGCGATGAACAGTGCCTCCGCGTCGCTCGAGCGAGTGAGCCGCGTCGCCTCGGCAACCGCGGACGACGTTGCCGCCTCGGCGCGTGACCTCGCAGGCGTCACGCAGCAGATCTCGGCAGCCGCCACGGAAATGGCGGCGTCGATGGGTGAAATCTCCGGCGGCGCCGATATTCAGGTGCGACAGATCCGCTCCGTGGACGACGCGCTGCGCACGCTGCGCGGCAGCGCCGACACTGTCCGCCACGGCGCCGCGGAGTTGACGGCGCTCGCCGGCGACATCGAGGATCAGGCGATGTCCAAGCGCCAGGAGATCGCTCGCGCGTTAGGCATCCTCACCGACGTGCGCACCAATGTGCAGCGCGCGGCGTCCGAGGTCGTTGCGCTGAACCGCGCGGCCGACGACATCGAGAATTTCGTGTCCACGGTCAGCCGCATCGCCGAGCAAACGGACTTGCTGGCGCTCAACGCCGCCATTGAAGCGGCGCGTGCCGGTGCCGCGGGACGCGGCTTCGCTGTAGTCGCTGACGAAGTCCGCAAGCTTGCTGAACAGGCGCAGCGTGCCGCCGATGACGTGGTGCGGCTCACGCGCGCCGTAACGGCACAGATCGACGCCACGACTGAGGCGATGGGACGCAGCGCCGCGCGCGTCTCGGAAATCGAGTCGCTTTCGCGCGAGGTCGACGAAGCCCTCACGACAATTTCAAGCTCGGCGGAGCGCACGCGCGCCGCGGCCGGCGCCGTATCGGCCGAGGCCGATCGCACGGCAGAAACAGTCGCCGAGGCGGTGACAGGAATGACGTCGATTGCGCGGACCGCCGAAGGCCACGCGGCTGCGGCGCAGCAAGTCAGCGCGTCCACGCAGGAGCAAAGCGCCGCTTGCGAGCAACTCAGCTCGGCGTCGACGCAGTTGGTGCAGGGATCGATGCAGCTGCGGCAGCTCGTCGGGACACTGCGCGTGGAGTCGCCTAACGACTATGGCACGGGCGGTGGTGAGGAGAATTTCGCCGGGTCGAACAGCTCCGCGGGGAGCGGGACGTTGACCTTCACGTCCGAATAGTCCTGGCGCACGACGAGTCGTCCGTCGCGATAGACGCTCATCTCGCGCGCGACCGGAAATCCTCCGACATCTGAATAGGCCGCGAAGCGCACGTCGCTCACGATGATGCGTGTGCCGCGCCTGTCGCGCTGAATCACGCGCTCGACGATCAGCGAGTCGCTGTCGATCCAGAACTGGCTGGTCGTTGTGTCGCCGGCGGCCGCGCCGACGATCCACACCCGATCGCCGCCATAGTAGTCGCTGCGCACCTTCGAGAGATCGAAGCCTAACGAATCGAGCTGCTGGACGGTCGTGTCGACCGCCTGCGCGTAGACGTCCGCCACGAGAACTGTGAGAGCGTTCCAGCCAGCCTGCTCCGCACTGCGCTTCCCGTCGACAAAGGAGTAGATGCGGCCAGCGTTGTACAAGACACCGCTGCGCTGCGTGAGCGGCAGGTAGTCGATGCGCTGGCGGCCCGGCACGCCAAGGAATTCACGCCACGTCGTTCGCGTCTGGCGTCCGTCCGTTCCGTAAAGCGTGTTGTTCAGCGCGATCTGCAGCGATGTGTACCAGCGTCCCGCATAACGCGAGTGCATGGCGCGCAGGACACCGTGGCCGTCGACGATCGCCGGAGCGGCTACGGGACGTGGTGTCGCCGCGGCCGGCGGGGCCGCACTGCGGCTGCAGGCGAGCACAGTCGCTGCGAGGAATAGTGTTGTGAAGCGAAGTCTGACGGAGAAAAAGTGCATGCTCTTAGAATACACCAAAGCTGGCAGACGCCGGTAATCAGGCTGAAGCTGTCAGTGCAGGGCGACTGATAGCTTGCGACTGTCGACTCGCGTCTGGAGGCTTTGGTTTATGGGCGCGGTCAGCCTAGCTTCCAAACGATGACGGCAAGTCGCCCCAGGAGCGTCGTACTGTTGAGCGGTGGCCTCGACTCCAGCACCGTTTTGGCTGTCGCGAAACGCGATGGGTTCGTTCCGTACGCGCTTACGTTCCGCTACGGTCAGCGACACGAAGTGGAGATTGATGCCGCGCGGCGCGTCGCAACGGCTCATGGCGTCGCGAAACACCTCGTGCTGGACATCGGACTGGGAGAGCTTGGCGGCTCGGCGCTGACGTCGGACATCGCCGTTCCGAAAGACCGAGACCTGTCGAGCGAGGTTGCAGACATCCCAATCACGTACGTTCCCGCCCGGAATACGATCTTTCTGTCGTACGCCCTGGCCTGGGCCGAGACGCTCGACGCCGGCAACATCCATATCGGCGTGAATGCACAGGACTATTCCGGCTATCCCGACTGCCGGCCTGAGTACATCCGCGCCTACGAACGCATGGCGAACCTGGCGACGAAGGCCGCCGTGGAGGGACGTCAGGCGCTGCGCATCCACACGCCGCTCATGACGCTGAGCAAGCGCCAGATCATCGAGCTGGGTAGTTCGTTAGGCGTCGATTATGCCCCGACGACGAGTTGCTACGATCCCGCGGCGGACGGCCGTGCTTGCGGACGTTGCGACGCGTGCCAGTTGCGTCGCAGGGGCTTCGCCGAAGCGGGCGTGCGCGACCCGATCGAGTACATCGCCGAGCGCGACGCGCGCCTAACGCGATCGCGATGACGTACACGGTCAAGGAAATATTCTACACGCTGCAAGGCGAGGGGGCGCAGACGGGCCGTCCCGCCGTGTTTTGCCGATTCAGCGGCTGCAACCT
>DATBKN010000418.1:0-20120 GCA_036555845.1 Gemmatimonadaceae bacterium
TCACGCTCGACCCCGGTGAAGCGGTGGTGGCGGAAGCGGGCGCAATGATGTTCATGCAGGACGGCATTGAGATGGCAACCACACTCGACGCCTCGGGTCGTCAGAGCGGATCGATGTGGACGAGGCTCCTTGGCGCCGGGAAACGCGTGCTGTCCGGCGATTCGTTCTTCGTGACGCTCTTCGCCAACGCAGCGACCGTGCGGCGCGAGGTCGCATTCGCCTCGCCGTATCCTGGGAAGATCCAGGTCATCGACCTCACGTCGTGGGGCGGTACGATCATCGCTCAAAAAGATGCGTTCCTCTGCGGTGCGCGCGGCGTGGACGTGAGCGTCGCGTTCGCGCGCCGCTTCGGCGCAGGCTTTTTCGGCGGCGAAGGGTTCATTCTGCAGAAGCTCACAGGCAACGGGATCGTTTTTCTGCACGCCAGCGGCACGCTGCACGAGATCACGTTAGGCGCCGGTGAGGCGCTCCGCGTGGACACCGGCTGTCTTGTCGCCATGCAGCCTGGCGTGGACTACGACATCGAACGCGTGCCCGGCATCAAGACCGCGCTCTTCGGCGGCGAGGGACTCTTCTTTGTGAAGTTGACGGGCCCCGGACGCGTGATCCTGCAGACGCTTCCCTTCTCGCGCCTCGCCGATCGCATCATCGCGGCGGCCCCGCGCGCCGGCGGTGCACGTCGCGAAGAGGGTAGCGTGCTCGGTTCATTAGGCAACCTGCTGGACGGAGACAACTCGTGATCGCGTCGGTCAATCCGGCGACCGGCGAGACACTGGCGACCTTCGCGCCGCTGACGAACGTCGAAGTGGACGCGCGTCTCGTGCTGGCGCAGCAGGCCGCGGCCGAATGGCGTCGCACGAGCGTGGCCGAGCGCGCGCGTGTGCTGCGCCAGGCCGCCCAACTGTTGGATGAGGAGCAGGAGACGCACGCGCGCCTCATGACGACCGAGATGGGAAAGCTCATCCGCGCCGCGCGCGAGGAAGTGGCGAAATGCGCGCTCGCGCTGCGCTACTATGCCGATCACGCCGCTTCATTCACGGCGCCCGACGTCGTGCTGGATGAGCCGACGCAGCGCGGCGAGGTGCACTATCAACCGTTGGGCGTCGTCCTCGCCGTCATGCCCTGGAACTTCCCTTACTGGCAGGTGATGCGTTTCGCCGCGCCGGCTCTCGCCGCGGGAAACGTCGGACTGCTCAAGCACGCGTCCAACGTGCCGCAGTGCGCGCTGGCGCTGGAATCGCTCTGGGAACGCGCCGGTGCCACCCCCGGTGCCTTTCAGACGCTGCTGATCGAATCCTCACGCGTCGAGGCGCTCATCGCTGACCCGCGCATCGCCGCGGTGACGTTAACGGGAAGCGAAGAAGCTGGCCGCTCCGTGGCCGGGGCGGCCGGCCGCGCAATCAAAAAGACGGTGCTCGAGTTAGGCGGCAGCGACCCGTTCATCGTCACGGCGAACGCGGACGTCCCTGCCGCGGCGCGTGCCGCGGTTACGGCCCGCACGATCAACAATGGCCAATCCTGCATCGCGGCGAAACGGTTTTTTTGTGTCAACGCGATCGCCGACGAATTCATGGGTCGCTTCCTCGAGGGTATGCGCGCATTGCGCCCGGGTGATCCCATGGATGAGAACACGACGCTCGGACCGCTCGCGACGAAAGCGATCCGCGAAGACCTGCACGCGCAGGTGCAACTCAGCGTGGCGCGCGGGGCGACCTGCTCGCTGGGCGGTGCGCCTGTCGCGGGGCGCGGATTTTTTTACCCCGCGACTATTCTGGAAAACGTGCCTAACGACTCTCCCGCGGCCACCGACGAGCTCTTTGGGCCGGTCGCGGCCGTCTTTCGCGTTCCTGACGTCGACACCGCCGTGAGCAGCGCCAATGCCAGCAAGTTCGGACTCGGGGCGGCAGTGTGGTCGCGCGACGCTGAAGAGGCGGGGCGCTGCGCGCTGGCGCTCGAATGCGGCAGCGTGTTCGTCAACGGTGTGGTGGCGTCGGACCCGCGGTTCCCCTTTGGTGGCGTGAAGGCGTCAGGCTACGGACGCGAGCTCGGCCCGTGGGGATTGCGCGAGTTCGTCAATATCAAGACGGTCCGCTATC
Organism: Gemmatimonadaceae bacterium; assembly: GCA_036555845.1. Taxonomy (GTDB): domain Bacteria; phylum Gemmatimonadota; class Gemmatimonadetes; order Gemmatimonadales; family Gemmatimonadaceae; genus DASYRX01. Next base: position 2,097 of record DATBKN010000418.1, read on the forward strand.
AAGGAACCGGTTGAGCCAACCGCGACGCGAGCGCGCGAGCCGTCGCATCGTTCGTCGCAGCTCGCGCCAGGCATCGCGCATCGCTCCCGCATCGGCAAAGCGCGCTTTCGGGTCCGCAGCGAGCGCTCTCTCGAGGAAGCGGGCGACGGGCGGATCGAAGCGATCAGCTCCAAACTCGCCGGAGAATTGTTTGGCGAGGATCGTGGCGGCGTCTGGGCCGGCGAACGGTGGATCGCCCGTCAGGACGAACGTGACGATCGCGCCGATGGCAAAGCAGTCGACGCCGGGCCCCTGGGCTTCGCCTAACAACTGCTCCGGCGCCGCGAATGCGGGCGTGCCGGTCGCCGTCGCCGGCTCGTCTTCTCCTTTCGCGATACCGAAGTCGGTGATGCGCCAGCGACGGTAGCGATCGATCAGGATGTTTTCAGGCTTGAGATCCCGGTGTACGATGCCTGACGAGTGCGCGGCCGCGAGCGCATCCAGCACGGCCTCGACCGGCCCTGCGATGTCATCGAACGAGCGCGGACCCGAGCGTGCCAGCAGATCCGCGACCGATCCTGCCTCGGCCAGCTCCATCGTGTACCACGTCACGTCGCCGTGCGAGTCGAGATCGTAGATCGGGATGATCGCCGGGTGCGCGAGCTGCGCCGCGAGCCGTGCCTCACGCAGAAATCGCGCGACCGTCGTTGGATGCTGGGAGATGTCCGGATGCAGCATCTTGAGCGCCACTTCGCGCTCGAGTGAGAGATCGCGCACGCGCCAGACGCTTCCGAACGTGCCGCGCCCCAGGAAGCCGAGGACGTCGTAGTCGTCGCCGGTAGCCCAGCGTAAACGAGCTTCTTCAGTGAGCTCGTCAGGCGCGGAGGCCGTTCCCTGGCGGCCGCGGCGCACAGCGACAGTACGCTCGAGCGCTCGCAGCAGGAGCGAGACGCTGCGGAAGCGATCCTCGGGATCGGCGCGCAGCGCGGCGTCGATCACCGACGCGAGCGCCTCGGGACAATCGGGCCTAACGACGCGTACCGGCGGAACGTCATTCGATGGTGGCAGCTCACCTGTCAGCGCGGCAAAGCAGCACGCGGCCATCTGCCACTGATCGGCAACAGGCGACGGCTGCCACTCGCTGGCCCACTCCGGCGCGCGCGGGGTCCAGCGCGGATCCGGTTCCAGACCGGCCGGGACATCGTCGCGTCGAATCGCCCATTGCCAGCCGAGCATCCATGTACGGCCGGCCGGAGCGATCCAGATGTTCTCGGGGGAGACGGCTCCGTGCGTCGTCCCCGAGTCGTGCAAATACGCCAGCGTCGATCCGACGGCACGCAGCACGCGAAAGACGAGCGGAATGTCGGCGGGTCCGACGCGCCTAACGAAATTGCCCAGGCTTTCGGCAGAGAGCCAGCGACGCAGATATCCCGGTCCGCGAGCCATCCCGCGATACGGCGTCCAGTAGTGATACGTCGTGGGAATGGCCGGATGGTTGCGGTGCGCCAACTGACGCGCTTCGGCTTCGAGCCATCCGGTGTGCGCTGGATCCGGAGCGGATACGAGCGAAAGCGACCGGCCTAACGCGTCGATGATTTCCTGATAGTGGCGATACTCCATCTGGCGGCCTTCGCTCCCCCAACGCCAGTCGGGCGGAAGCTGCCAATCGCTCAGGTGCGGCGGCGGTGAGGGCGTGAGTGAATTCGGCACATCCGGGCGCGGCGTCATGCGCACCGCGCGCATGCCCTCACGTGGAGTGATGCCCATTCGTTAGGCCGCCGCGTGTGGCGCGACGAGCGCGACGCGCACCACCGTTCCTTCACCGCGACGACTCGTCAGCGCGATGCCGCCGCCCCAGGACTCCACCAGGCGACGCGATATCGCGAGCCCGAGTCCGCTGCCGCTCGTGCGCGTCGAGAAATGCGGTTCGAAAACGCTGGGCAGCGCGTGCTCCGGGATGCCGTCGCCGTTGTCCCGAATCGTGATCGTGACCTGACGGCCGTCGCCGCCGATCCCGATCGTCACGCTTGTCGCTTTTGCCTGACGAGCGTTTTCCATGATGTTGAGCAGCACCTCTCGCAATTCTTCGTCTCGTGCCCGCGCGACGTACGCGCCGTCGTCACCCTCCACGTTCCACGTCACGTCTCCCTCACCCATACGCTCCAGTTCCACAACATCGCGAACAATGGGCGCAACGTCGATCAGCGGAAGCGCACCGGCTTCATCCGGCGTCCCACCGTACCGACTGAACGCGCGCGCAATCTCATCGAGACGATCGATTTCCGCGAGGATGCGCCCGACGTTCTGCTCGAGGATGTGTGCGTAGTCCGGGTTGCGGTCCTGGAAGGCGCGCCGCAGATGCTGTACGCCGAGGCGGATTGGGGTGAGTGGGTTCTTGATCTCGTGCGCGACTTGTCGTGCCATCTCGCCCCAGGCGATCACGCGCTGCGCGTGCGCAACTTCCGTGAGATCATCCACAGTCAGCACGACTGCACCCGCTGCTGCGCCTCGCGTGAGGCGCGTGAGGCGGCCGCGCAGCTGCCGTCCTCGCAGATCGGTCTCGAACTCGGCGGACGGCTCGTGGCTCGGGAGAAATGCCTGGACGTGATCGCGAATGGACGGTGGCAGCAGCGCGATCGGAGCGCCGGGCACGAGCGGGGCGCCTAACAACTGCTCCGCGCGCGTGTTCGCCGTCGCCACGCGACCCTGCGGATCGACAGCAACGACGGCGCTCGCGACGTTGCGCAACACGGCTTCGGTGCGATGCTGTGCCTCCTCCAGCGCACGCTCGCTCTCCGCCAGGTCGGTCGCCATCCGGTTGAAGGCCTGGAACACCGGCTGAAACTCGGTGGGTGGCGGACGGTTGCCCTCCAGGACCGGTTCGCGTTCGCCGCCAGCGATCGCCAGCGCGGCTCGGCGCAGCGTTCCGATCGGCTGTTGGAATTGCCGTGCCGAGAGCCAGCTGAGCGCCAGCGCCGCGAGGGCGCCTAACGCGGTTGCCACGAGCACGAGAACCGTCAGGTCGCGCCGCTGGCGATCCAGATCCAGCTCGCCTCCACGCGCAGCAGTTGCCACGACGACACGACGGTCAGGAGTCAGTGGCGCCAGGTCATCGACAGCGCGGAAGCCAAACAGGGTCGGCGTCGACCCGACGCGGTACGGTTTGCTGGCCGTGGCTTCGTCGCCGAACATCAGTGTCTGAGCGATGCCGGGATCGAGCGTTCGTCCGATCGGCGCCAGATCGCGATACAGCGCGTCGTTGACATTGGTGAGCACGCCGTCCTGATAGGACAGCAGCGGAATTCCCGTGACAGACGGTTCCCCGCTGTCTTGCGTCGGTGGACGCGACGACGCGACGCGCAGGGCTTCGCGCACAACAAAGGCGCGCGTGGTTTCGTGGTCGCGCTGCAAGCGGCGATAAGACCACACCGCGAATACCACGGCCGGCACGACGAAGAAGCCGAACAATACAAACGTTAGGCGCGCCTGATAGCTACCGGACCACTGGCGCGATCTGCGCGTGAGCCAGCGGCCCAGCGCGCCGTCTGCCGCGAGGTTGGCCGCCGCGAGCGCGGCGAAGATCGCCATGTTCAGTAGCACGATGAGCACACCGCGGGCCAACAACGCGTCCATCGAGCGCAGCTCCACCTCCACATGCGCTCTGAGACGCACGCCAAGCGTGTCGCGCACCCAATCACCGTGCATCTCGTCGCCACGGCGCTGCCAGCTCGGTCCCGGCAACGCCGGCACGTCCGGCGCCACGCCACTGACGCGCAGTGTGTACGGCGGATCGCGCACGGGGAGCGGCGCGAGCCCGATCAGCGCCGAGTACGGGTCGTCGGTCGCGCGGCGCGTGCGAGGAGACACAGTGACAGTCGCGACGTTGCCTAACGAATCGCCCACGGCCAGCAGCCAATGCGCGCCGCTTTCGGTGTAAACGGGCTCCAGCACCGGCCGGCGATTCGCGCGCGCCGTCAGAACGGCCGTCTTCTCCCGCGCTGGTACGCGCTCGAACTCAGCGGTCATGAGCGCTTCGCTGGGCCGCAATGAGTCCGCCGGCCAATACGCGATTTCTATTGGGTACCCCGCCGCAGACAGATCGGACCGCATGTATCGCTGCAGCAATTGCGCTCGTGTTCGCGGCAGTGAGTCAGCTTGCCACGCGTTCGCCAAGCGCTCGAGCAGCAGGGCCGCGGACTGATCCGCAGTCGTCAAAAGCCGCACGTCGTGCGTCGCCTGCGCGACGTGGTGCCTGACAGTGGCGCCCCACACAAGAGTCGTGGCGCCGCATGCTGCAACGAACGCAGCAGCGTACGCGGCGGCGGCTGTCCGCTTGCTCAGGACGAGTACCGCAATCGCGGCGATCCATAGTCCAGCGTACCACTCAGGCCAGCCGACAGGAGCGCGCCAAAGCGCCGGCGCTAGCGCTGCAGCGACGCCGGCGATGATCAATCCAATCCACGGCGATATTCCGCGGCGCGCACCTAACGCGGTGCGGCCGGCGGATGTACCGATCAGCAGGATCGCCGACCCGGCCAGGAAGAGCGCTGTCTCCCACGCCAGCCATAGCGCGGTACCCTCGCCCACCGCCGGCGGTGTGATGCCGTTTGACAGGCGCCGCAGCAAGTACGGCGCGATGGCCGCAACGGCCGCGGTCAGTACAGCCGCTACCCACCTGCGCCGCACGCGAAAACGCGCTCGCAATAGCGGAAAGAGCACCAGCAGGACGAGCGCACTCGAAATCGCGAGCGCTCCCACACTCGCTGTAAAGGGCCCTCCTCCTGGAACGAAGAAGTACGTCGGGTCGAAGACCGCCGTACGGTTCGAGAGCGTGTTGAGCGGAAAGATCGCGACAACAGCGAGACTAATCCCCACCGCGATCAAACGTCTCGTTAGGCTCGACGGCTTGCGCCACGCGACGCCTAACAAAAGCAGAACGCCGAATCCGAGGAGCATCGCCACGCGTGCTCGCGCGCGCTCGATGCGCCGCTGCCGAAACTCGTCAGCCGCCAACGGGACAGCGCGTACAGCGAAGAGCGGGCGCCCCTCGAAGCTGACTGTGTGCCACGTGGAGTCGAGCGCCTGGGACGCATACTCGAGTCGCGCGAATGCCTCGCGTGAGGCGAGGCTGGCTTCTGCCGGCCGCGTGAGCGCGTCGCCGGGCGGTTCTGCGTGCAGAAGCTGCAATGCCACAGCGTGCATGTTGCCGCTGTCAGCCCTTGCGTAAATGGACAGATAGAAGGGCGATGCCGCGACTCCGAGAGGCTGCGTCAGCGAGTCCAGCGGCTGACGCACGGTGCCTGCCCACGCCCATGGGCGCCCGACGCGGTAAAGCACCATCCCGCGCTCTGCTTCACCGGCGCCGTCGCGCAGTAGCTGCTCCAGCTCGCTGAAAGGCCGCTGAACGACGTTAGGCAGCCGCAAGGCGTGACTGGCGGCATCGCGTGCCCACGCCGCGGCGCGCGCGACTGCCGCGTCCATCTCACCCGCTATCGAGCGGCTAAGGTCCGCCTCCATCACCGGCCACTGAGTCTCTATTCGCGCCTGCGCCCGATTGGCCGTCACGGCGATGGCGGCGATGAACACAAGCACGGAGCCCAGGAGCATCCCGAGCCCGCCCCGCTTGGCGCGACTCGCAGTGAGGACGAGCACCGCCGCCGAGCTGACGAGCGCGAAAAGCACGAACCCCGTGCCTTGCGCCGTCCCCCCCATCGCCGCCCACGCAGCCGCCGAGATGAGCCCGACCCCACCGGCAAGCAGCCCAGGGACACTCTCTGACCGTAGAGCTCGCCAGAACCGTGTTAGTTTGCCGGCGCTCGTCGTCTGATCGTCAGAAAGAGGTGTCAAAGCGGACATGCGTGGTTGGCGGCGCTCGTCGGGCCGATGAGGCCAAAACGCCGCGCATTATATACCGCTAATTGACGCTGTGGGCGAAACTTGCGAAGCTGAACGGCCTCTACCCCGTGGGGTACTAAGTCCCATGTCGCGAAGACTCACTTCCAGCTTGGCGTTGCTGATCCCGCTGTCCTCGGCGCTGGTTGGTGCGCAGGTCCGCACCATCGACCAGGGCAGCTTTACGATCACGATGAACAACCAACGCATAGGCCGCGAGGACTTCTCTATTGTCGAGGATGCTTCGACCCAAAACTTGAGGATCATGGCTAAGGCGACCGTCGAGTATCGCGAACGCGGACTTAAGCTGGAGCCCTTGCTGACGGCGAACGCCACGGGGGCCTCGACTGAGTACGACATCACGGTTCGCGGCGGGGCGCTTCAAAGGTGGACAGGCACGATCGATAGAAATCGTGTGCGCTCCATGATTTTCAGAGAGCGGGGCCAAGCGGCGAAAGAATTCGTTGTCGCGGTTGGCGCGATGGTGCTCGATGACGACGTTTTCCATCAGTACTACTTCGTCGCGAAGCGCGCTGGCGAAGGCTCGATCCCAGTTATCATCCCGCAGCGGAGTGCGCAGTCCGCGGTGACAGTTGCACGACTTGGCGCAGAGCGGATCGACATTGGCAACGCGCAGGTGGAAGCGCAGAAGCTCTCTGTGACTGAGGGGTCGGGACCGACGCGCGAGGTGTGGGTCGATTCGCAGGGTCGCGTGCTGAGAGTGGCGATCCCTTCTCGCGCAATCGTCGCGGCGCGCGATGAGCTTCCCGCGAATCGGTAAACTTAGAGAGTTGTAACGAGTGTCTTAGGTGGCATCACTGCCCGTCGACTTGCCGCCGATCTCTTCCTGACCCACTAAATCGCCCTGCCTCCAGCGGGGCGATTGTGTTGTTAGGTTATGAAACTGCACTCGTCGGACGCTCGTACGGGCGCCGGTCGTCCCCTTAAGCATCCCCGATTATGCGAATCACATTCCTTGCGAGCACGCTGCTCGTGCTAGCAGTACCGCTCGCCGCTCAAAGCGCGCAGCCTGGTCCAGTCCTCACGATCGAAGAAGCCGTTCGCCTGGCAATTCGGAACAACCCAACACATCAACAAACGCTGACGGCGCGCGCGCGCGCGGGTGCGGCGTTGCGCAGCTCGTACGGTGCGTTGCTTCCTCAACTCTCGACGTCGTTCAGCTCCGGATTTCGCGAAGGCCGTCCACAGTTCTTCGCCGGGCAGCAATTCGGCTCGTCCGCGGACGTTCTCTCTTCTTCAACGGATCTGAGCCTTTCACTCAGCTTCAGCGGCACGAGCCTGATGGCGCCGCGTGCAGGAAGGGCGTCGCTCAATGCAACGGAAGCGGAGATAACGAGCTCGGAGCAAACGCTGCGCTCGACTGTCATTCAGCAGTATCTCAACGTGCTGCAGGCACAGAGCCGCGCCGTTATGCAAGAGACGTTGCTGGTTGGCTCGCAGGCACAGCTCGAGCTCAATCGCGCGCGGGCACAAGTGGGCGCTGCGAATCAGCTCGATGTTCGACGCGCTGAAGTTGCAGTTGGTCAACAGCAAGTCGCACTGCTGCAAGCGCGCAATCTGGTCGAAGTCGAGAAGCTGCGTCTCTTCCAGCAGATGGGTGTGCAGCAGCCGCCTAACGTGCAACTCACTTCGCAGTTTGCCGTGGCGGAGCCGACTCTTGTGCTGCAGGACTTGCTGGATATGGCTCGGCGTTCGAATCCGCAACTCAACGCGCTCAGGTCGCGAGAGCGCTCTTCAGATGTCAACGTGAGCCAGGCGCGCTCCAACTACCTTCCCACGTTCAGACTGAGCACTGGTATTGGTGGCTTCACGGAGAAGACACGCGATATCGAAGGCCGCATTCTCAGCACACAGGAAGATATTGCGAGCAGCAGAGAGTCATGCTTCTCAACTGATTCCATTCGGCGCGGTGCCGGACTGCCAAGCATATCGCAACAGTGCAGTGGACTCGTGTTCACACCGGCGCTCGAAGCGCGCCTGCGCGATGCCAACACGCAGTTTCCATTCAGCATGACGCGCGACCCGATCACGGTGTCGGCGTCCCTGTCGCTGCCGATCTTCGATGGATTCCGGCGTGAAGAGCAGATTCAGCAAGCGACCGCCGCGCGGCGCGATGCGCAGTATCGCGTCCGCGAGCAGGAGCTCTCCCTCACGGCATCTGTGCAGACTGCGCATTTGAACCTCGTGACAGCGTACCGTACGGCGCAGCTGCAGGAAGAAAACGCGCGGACCGCTCGACTCGCGCTGGCGCTCGCGGAGGAGCGATTCCGTGTCGGCGCGTCCTCGTTCATCGAAGTCACGACAGCGCGCTCCGACTTCGAGCGCGCGGAAAGTGATCGCATCAACGCGATCTATGAGTTTCATAAGGCGTTCGCCACTCTCGAAGCAGCAGTGGGGCGTCCGCTCCGATAACTGAGAGAACCAATGAGCAAACGGACTAAGTGGATACTGGGTGCCGTAGCTGTGGTGGTCGTGGGGAGTATTGCCGCCTCCGCGGCGGCGCGACGCGGTGCCAAAGCCGTCGAGGTGAAGATCGTGGCCGTCGACAAGCGCGACCTCGTCGCCTCTGTCACGGCGAGCGGTCAGGTGCAGCCGCGAACCAAGGTAGACGTCGCGTCGGATATCAGCGGGCGTATCGTTAGGCTGGCGGTGAAGGAAGGACAGATCGTCAAGAAGGGACAGTTCCTTCTCGAGATCGACCCCGAGCAGTACATCGCGGCCGTGCAGCAAGCCGAAGCGGGGCTGTCCTCTGCAAAGGCTCAAGCCGCGCAGGCTCGCGCGAACTTGCTCCAGTCAAAGCGCAATTACGACCGGCAGACGGAGATCAAGAAGACGAACCCACAGCTGGTCTCGGATTCCGATCTCGAGACGCTGAAGACGCAGATGGAGGTCAACGAGGCGCTCAATGAAGCCGCCGGGCATAACGTCGAGCAGTCAACGGCGTCACTGCGGACTGCGCGGAGTAACCTGAACAAAACAACCATCGTTGCGCCGATGACGGGGCGCATAACGCGACTCGCGGTCGAGCAGGGTGAGACCGCGGTGCCTGGAACGTTCAACAAGGACGCGGCGCTGCTGCTCACGATTTCCGACATGAGCGTGCTCGAGACCAAGGTGAAGGTGGACGAGACGGACGTCGCGCGTATCGCGATGGGCGACTCCGCAGTCGTGCAGATCGATGCCTTCCCCGACACGACGTTCCTCGGGAAAGTGATCGAGATCGCGCACAGCTCCGTGCGCAACGCCGCGGCGGCCTCTTCGCAGGATCAATCAATCGACTACGAAGTGACCATCCAGCTGCTCAATCCTCCGCCCGACACGCGTCCGGACTTTTCCGCCACCGCGAAAATCGTGACGGATACGCGGACTCAGGCCCTGTCGATCCCGATCATTGCATTGACGGTTCGCGAGAACGAGGAGCTCAGCGGCGAAGATTCCGCGGTGACGGTCGGCAGGTCGCCGGCTAAAGAAGTGGGCAAGCGCGACGTTGAAGGCGTATTCATCGTCGGAACGGACAACAAGGTGACCTTCAGGCCCGTAGATGTAGGGATCTCGGGGGACAACTACTTCGAGGTTGTCAAAGGGTTGACGGCCGGCGAGAAGATCGTCGGCGGGACGTATCAGGCGATCCAGCAGCTCAAGGACGGTGGAGTCGTGAAGGAAGCAAAGAAGGAAGAGAAGAAACCAACGGACGCCAAGTCGTGAGCGATTACATAACGAGTAACCCGTCGTCGATGACGACGGGCGAACATCCGATCAGCACGACCGCAGAGCGACACGCCGTCACATCGATCCCCGGCGCCGCGCCGAGCAGCGACTGGGTCATCGTGACGCGCGGGCTACGACGCGACTACGACATGGGCGGCGAAGTCGTGCGCGCCTTACGCGGCGTCGACGTCGCGATCCGTCGAAACGAATACGTGGCCATCATGGGTCCATCCGGCTCGGGCAAGTCGACGCTGATGAACCTGATCGGCTGCCTCGACACGCCAACCGCAGGCGAATACTGGCTGAGCGGCGTCCTCGTCTCCAAGATGTCGGATGACGAGTTGGCGCGGGTGCGAAACAAGGAGATCGGGTTCGTCTTCCAGACGTTCAATCTGCTGCCGCGCGCGACGGCGCTGCACAACGTGGAGCTTCCGCTCGTCTACGCGGGTGTCTCCTCAGCCGAGCGGAGACGCCGTGCCGCAGGGGCCCTGGAGAGTGTCGGGCTGGGCGATCGGATGCACCACAAGCCTAACGAGCTATCCGGTGGCCAGCGCCAGCGCGTGGCGATCGCGCGCGCCCTGGTGAACAACCCGTCGATCCTCCTGGCCGACGAACCAACCGGTAACCTCGACTCCTCGACATCGGAGGAGATCATGAAGGTCTTCCAGTCGCTCGCGGATCACGGGCAGACTGTCATCATGGTGACGCACGAAGCCGACATCGCGGCGCACGCGCGGCGCGTTGTGGTGTTGCGTGACGGCCTGGTGTCCAGCGACGACCGTCGCTCAGCGTTCGCCGCGCGGATGGGAACAGAGGCCGCACACTGAGAACGATCTAGGAACCGTTCAACGATAACTTTGCCGCGGAATTGCCGCGGGTTTACGCGGGGTGCTGCGTTTGCCGGAGCCGCGTTCATCCGTGAGAATCCGCGGCGTGTTTTTGTAGTTACCTTTCGGCACCCTGTCGCGAAGCGCCGCAGAGCGAACCAGGGTCTGACGATGCTCCTAGCTGACGTCCTACGAACCGCGTTGATCCAGATCCGGGCGAACAAGCTTCGCTCGTTCTTCACGCTGCTCGGCATCATGGTGTCGGTCGCGTTCCTCATCGCCGTGATCGCGATCATCCAGGGGATGAACGCGTACGTGAAGGAGAACGTCGCCAGCGCGATGATCGGATCCAACACGTTTCAGGTTCGTCGCACACCGCTCAATTTCGCGCCGATCAGCGACGATCAATGGGACGTGATTCAGCGGCGACCGCGCATAACGACGGCCGACGCGGCGGTCGTCGAGGCAGCGGTGCCTAACGCGGAGGCCGTGAGCCTGCAGTCCGGCTGGCCCACGCCGCAGGTCGACATCCACTGGCGCAACCGAACCCTCGGCGACGTACTCATCTTCGGCGTCACGGCGCCGTATCAGGTCGTGCAGGACTATCGCATCGGCGCGGGACGGCCGCTGTCCGAGCTGGATGTGCGCGAGCGTCGCAGCGTGCTCGTGATCGGCGCCGCCGTCGCGGAGAAGCTCTTCGAGAACGTCGACCCGATCGGCCGCGAAGTGCGGCTGCTTGGTGAGCACTTCACGATCATCGGCGTGAACCAGCGCAAGGGTCGCGTGTTGGGGCAGTCGTTCGACGGCTTCGTTCTGATGCCGATCACGCGCTTCGAGATGCTGTATGGACGCCGCAGCACGACGACTGTGTCCGTGAAGGTTGCGACGGCGGAAGACGTGGCCCCGGCGATGGCGCAGGTCGAAGAAGCGATGCGCGTCACGCGCGGCTTACGCCCGGGCCAGCCTAACAACTTTTCACTGGAGACCGCCGACGCATTGATCGCCTTCTGGAAGACGCTCACGCGCGTTTTGTTCGCCGTCGTTCCCGCCATCGTATCCATCGGCATCGTTGTCGGCGGCATCGTGATCATGAATATCATGCTCATGTCGGTGACTGAGCGGACGCACGAGATCGGGGTTCGCAAGGCGATGGGTGCGCGCGCGCGCGACATCGAGCGGCAGTTCCTCGCCGAGTCGGTCGCGCTCGCCACGTTAGGTGGCTTGATCGGCGTCGCGAGCGGTTGGGCGTTTGCGACCCTCATCGCGACCGCCTCACCCCTCCCGGCGCGCGTGACGTCCTGGTCGGTGCTGCTCGCGATCGCGTTAGGGGCCGGGGTGGGAATCATCTTTGGCGTCTACCCGGCGCGGCGCGCGGCACGGCTGGATCCCGTGCTCGCCATGCGCGCGGAGTAAACCATGCGCGCGTTCTGGGAGCGGCTGGACGAGAATATCACGATGGCGCTCGCCGCGCTGCGCGTGAGCAAGCTGCGCTCGGGCCTAACGATTCTTGGCGTCGTGATCGGCATCAGCACCGTGATGGCGATGGCGACGCTCGTGAACGGCATTCAGAATCAGATCATCAGCACCATCGAGATCGCGGGTCCGACCACATTCTACGTGATGAAGGCTTTTTCGCAGACGCCGGTCAACCCGGATGCGCTGCCGGCCTGGATCCGCATCCGGCCGGATCTGTCGCGCCGCGAGGCTGAACGGATTGCGAGCCTCCCGGAAATCGGGTTTGCGGCGCTCTGGGCGCAGACGCTGGCGCGGCTCGAGTACAAAGGCGTTCGCTCGGGAGCGACGACGGTGACCGGCGGAGATGACCGCTTTCAGGAGATCTACGGCGGCGAGCTCGTCATGGGGCGTTGGTTCACGCGCTCGGAAATGCGCAGCGGTGCCAGCGTCGTCGTTCTCAACGAGGACAACGCGCGCCGGCTCTTCGGACGTGAGAATCCGTTGGGCAAATGGATTCGCGTCGGCGCGCGCCCGGCGGAGGTGATCGGTCTCTGGGCCGAGCCGCAGAACGCCTTCGCGCCGCCAGGCGCGGACAACGGCGCGATCGTGCCCTTCGAGATGATGTGGGCCCAGTATCCCATCGACAAAACGAACGCGATGTTCATCTCGGTCAAGCCCAGGCCTAACGTGACGGTTGACTCGGCCCAGAACGCCGTCACCGTGGCATTGCGCGAGATGCGCAAGCTGCGGCCGGCAGAAAAGAACAGCTTCGACCTCATCACGCAGGATCAGATCCTCGACATCTTCACGAATCTCACCGGGGCGTTCTTTCTGGTCATGATGGTGCTGTCGTCCGTCGGGCTGCTCGTGGGCGGCATCGGCGTGATGGCGATCATGATGGTGTCAGTCACGAGCCGGACGCGCGAGATCGGTGTGCGCAAAGCGTTAGGCGCCACGCGGCGCGACATCATGACGCAGTTTCTCGTCGAAGCATCCACGCTCACCGGCATTGGCGGCGTCTTCGGCATTCTCGCCGGCGTCGGCGTTGGGCAGCTGATCGCGCTGACGCTCAGCGTAGACGCACCACTGCCGCTGACGCAGACGATCACTGCTGTGATTGTGTCTGTCGCTGTCGGGATCGTATTTGGGATGATTCCCGCGCGCAGAGCGGCGCGGCTCGATCCTGTTGAAGCGCTGCGATACGAATAGTCGCAAAAACAAACACTAAAGCTGTCGGCTACCAGAGCTCGGTGGAAAGCTGTCAGCGGACGTCTGGTTCACGCCCTAGCAGGCTGACGGCTTCTAACTGTAACCTGGCGTCTGACAGCTTTGGTGTGGAAGCCTAACGCGAAACCGTTGGGTATTTGACACCCAGCTGCTCCATGTACGTCTTGTATTTCGTCGTGTCGAAATAGAACGGCCGCATCTGCTCGCGGTATTTCGACATGATGTCCTGATGCAGCCAGATCGCCGGCTGGTCCGTCGCACTGATGAACGGCGTGTACGTCGTCTGCTTGCACTGCTCGGTGAAGTAATCGCGCGCGCGCGTCATCAAAGCCGGCGTCAACAGGATATCCAGCGCCGTCATCGCCTGGACTTTCGCACCGGCAGTCACGCCCTTGTGCGCGATCGGCGTCGCCATTGCGATCGCGTCGGACCAATGGTGCCCCGGCAGGTCCGGAATGTTCGATGGGAAATTCAGCTGGACCGTGGGCACGTTCCAGGAGACGTCGCCAATATCGTCAGATCCACCACCGCGGCGCGCTTCTTCCGGAATGGGCGCGCCTAACGCGGCAACGGCCGTGTCCAATCCTCGCTCCGGCCTGCTCAGCAGCTTCTGCACGGCCCTGGCAAGCTGCTGATCTTCCGGGCTCCACGCTGGCAGCCCCACTCGCTTGATATTGGCGTACATCGCCTCGGCGACTGGCTTGTTGAAGTGGGGGACCCACGCAGAACCAAGAACCTTCACCGACTCGAGCGTCGTGCCCGTCATCAGCGCCGCACCCTGCGCCATCTGCTTTCCCGTCTCGAACATCTCCATCACTTTCGGATAGTCAGTCTCGCGGAAGTAGTACCACACACGCGCCGTCGTCGGCACCACGTTAGGCTGGTCGCCGCCGTCCTTGACGACGTAGTGCGAGCGCTGCTCGGTGCGCAGATGCTCGCGCCTGTAGTTCCAGCCCACGTTCATCAGCTCGACCGCGTCGAGTGCGCTGCGGCCACGCCAAGGCGCCCCGGCCGAATGCGCCGCGATCCCGCGAAAAGCGAATTCCGCGCTCAAGAGCGCGTTGTAAGATCCCTGCAGGCCCCACGCCGTCTCCATGTTGCGACCCACGTGGGTGAACATCGCGACGTCAACATCCTTGAACATGCCCGCGCGCACGTAGTAGGCCTTGGTGCCTAACTGCTCTTCGGCGACTCCGGGCCACAGCAGCAAGGTGCCCGGCAGCTTTTCACGCTGCATGAGCTTCTTGAGCGCGATCGCCGCGGTAATGTTGAGCGGCATGCCCGAGTTGTGCCCTTCCCCGTGACCCGGTGCTCCAGCCACGATCGGTGCGGCGTACGCGACGCCGGGCTTTTGCGACGCCTGTGGAATGCCGTCGATGTCGGAACCCATGGCGAGCACAGGACGGCCCGATCCCCAGCGCGCCACCCACGCCGTCGGGATGCCGGCCACGCCGCGCTCGATCGCAAAGCCTTGCTTCTCGAGGATTCCCGTTAGGTACTTCGACGTCTCGCCCTCGTTGAATCCAAGCTCTCCGAAGGAGAAGACCATGTCGACCATCCGCGCCGAGAAGTCGTGCATGCGGTCGATTTCCTGTCCAAGCTCGGTCTTGAGCCGATCCAGGCGCGCGTCAGGCTTGGCGGGACGCTGAGCGTCGCTTTGCGAGAGCGCGACGTTCAAGGCAACGAGGACGGCAGTGACGTGCGCCAGGCGGTTCTGCATCGTGACGAAGTGACCGAGAGAGGGTGGGCGGCAAACTACGATGTGCGGCGCAAACACACTATCCCGCTTCCATCGTCCGGCTCAGCCGGTCACATTCCTTCGCCATGTCCGAGGTAGACGTACTGGCGATCGCTGCACACAGGGACGACGTCGAGCTCACGTGCGGCGGCACGATGATCGTGTCCGCGCGCAAAGGGCATCGCACCGGCGTCATCGACCTAACGGCAGGAGAGATGGGCACGCGCGGCAACGCCGAACTGCGCGCGAAAGAGGCCGCTGAAGCCGCGAGGATTCTCGGACTCACGGTGCGCGAGAACCTCGGCCTGCCTGACGCGGCCATCGTCAACACGCCGGAGACCCGCGCGCTCCTGGTTCCGCTGATTCGGCGTCTCAAGCCAAGAGTGGTGATCGCACCGGCGCAAGACGGACGGCACCCGGATCATCGCGTCACTGCGGAGCTCGTGCGCGACGCCTGCTTCCTGGCCGGCCTCGCCAAATTTGCGCCGGGGCTCCCGCCGCACCGGCCGCGAAAAGTGCTGCACTGTATCACCTATCGCGAGGAAGCGCTCAAGCCGACGTTCATCGTCGACATCAGCGACGTCTTCGAGGAAAAGCTCGCGGCGATGAACGCCTATTTTTCGCAGCTGGCGGGCGTACAGCAGGCGGGTGAGGTCTATCCCAACACAGAAGAACTATTCAACGTCGTTAGGCATCAGTCGGCTCATTATGGATCCCTGATCCGCTGCAAATACGGCGAGCCCTATTACACACTTGAAACGATGCGCGTCGAAGACGTCATGACGCTCGAGGTCTCTACCTTCTGATGACGAAATCATATACGGGCGAGACGGCGATCAGCTACGCCGACTATCTGGCGCTCGATGAGCTGCTGTCGCTGCAGCGGCTGCGCGCCAAGCATGGCGACGAGCTGCTCTTCATTGTCGTGCACCAGGCCTCGGAGTTGTGGTTCAAGGTGCTGCTGCACGAGCTCGAGCTGCTAATCACGAACATGCAGGAGAACGAGGTTCCCGCTGCGTTAGGCCGGATGCAGCGCATCAACGCGCTCATGCGCATCGTCGCTTCGCAGCTCTCGGCGCTCGACACGCTGCCCCCTCAACGCTTCGCCGAGTTCCGCGCCATCCTTGGCTCCTCCAGCGGCTCGCAAAGCGTCCAGTTCCGTGCACTCGAAGCGCTATCAGGTTTGCGGGACGAACACTTTTTGCACGTCCTGCGGGAACACGGCGACATTCCACCCATCATCGAGCGCATCCTCGCTCGGCCCACGCTGCAAGCCATGTTCGATGCGATGCTGGAGCATCAAGGCGTCACGCTCGAGTCGCTGTATTCCGAATCGCAGCAGGCGCCGCTGTACCTCCTGGCGGAGAGCTTGCTGGAGTACGAGCAGGCGTTCGGGCTCTGGCGCTTTTTACACGTGCAGCTCGTGGAGCGCATCATCGGCCCCATGACGGGCGGCACCGGCGGCACGTTAGGCGCCAAGTATCTGCAGCGCACGATCGCACAGCGCTTCTTCCCCAAATTGTGGGACGTGCGCGCGCGCATCTTCGCGAACGGACCGGCGCCTCCGCACGGAGCGAGCAGCATTTGATGTGGATCGACATCTCGGTGCCGCTGTCCGCTCACCTCCCGGCGTGGCCGGGTGACACGCCCTTCGAGGCGCGCTGGACGTGGCAGCAGGGCGCCGGCGCATCGGTGAACGTCTCGGCAATCACTCTGAGCCCGCACGTCGCCACGCACTCCGATGCGCCGTACCACGTGCGCTCGGACTGGCGCGCGAGTGAAGCATTGGACGTGGCGGCTTTCGTCGGCCGCTGCAGCGTCGTGGACGTCTCCGCGTGCAGCGGCGAGATGCAGCTCGCGGCGTTAGGTGCAGCCGGGGAGAATCCATCGCTCCAGCGTCTACTGCTCAAGAGCGGACGCAGCATTGCCAGCGGTGCGTTTCCGGATTCCTGGCCCTGGCTTTCGGTTGGCGCTCTGGAGACGCTGCTCAAGCGGGGGCTGCGTTTGTTAGGTGTCGATGCGCCATCGATCGACGCCCAAGACAGCACCACGCTCGACGTGCATCACGCGCTGTTCGGCGGCGGCGCGTTCAACCTCGAGAATCTGGATCTGCGGCGAGTCGCGGCCGGCGATTACGAGCTGTTCGCTGCGCCGCTGGCGATCTCCGGCCTCGACGCCGCGCCGACGCGGGCGCTGCTACGGCCGCTCGCATGACCGGCGTCGCCATCAGCGCGACCGATATCGCGAAGCAGTTCGGCAAAGTCACGGCGCTCGATCACGCAACGTTCGAAGTACCGCGTGGAATCGTCTTCGGTTTTCTTGGACCTAACGGGGCCGGCAAGACAACTGTCATTCGCACGCTGCTCGGCCTGCTGCGGCTGGACGGCGGCGATGCCAAGGTGCTCGGCTTCGATGTGGCCACGCAGAGCGACTCGATACGGGAGCGCACGGGCGCGCTGCTGGAGCACGATGGCCTGTACAAGCGCCTAACGGCTGAGCAGAACCTCGATTTTGCAGGTCGTGTGTGGCGCATCCCGCGGGCCGAGCGCCGCCGTCGGATAGAAACGCTGCTCACGAGGCTGGGGCTTTGGGAGCGTCGCACGGACGCCGTCGCCGAGTGGAGCCGCGGCATGAAACAGAAGCTCGCTGTGGCACGCACGCTTCTGCATCGGCCGGAACTGGTCTTCCTTGACGAGCCGACTGCGGGGCTCGATCCGGTTGCAGCAGCGGCGCTGCGCGACGACCTGGAGCACCTCGCATCGGAAGAAGGCGTGACGGTCTTCCTCACGACGCACAACCTGGCCGAGGCGGAGCGGCTCTGTGCGCAGATCGGCATCATCAACAAAGGGCGCGTCGTCGCGTTAGGTACTCCTGCGGAGCTGCGTGACGCCGTGGGCGCGGCATCGATTATCATCCGCGGCCCAGCGATCACGCCGGCGCACGTGGCGATGCTGCGTACACGCGCTGGGATCGTGAACCTCACACTGCTCGCGGATGGTGTACAGCTCGTGCTGGCACCTAACGCGACCGTGACGCCGCTGGTACGCGCGTTGATCGAACATGGCGCGGAGATCGAAGAGGTGCGTCGTGAGCGGCCGACCCTGGAGCGTACGTTTCTCGATCTCGTTGCCGAAGACGCGCAGGCCGCCAAGTGATTCGCGACACGCTCACGATCCT
>DATBKN010000419.1:0-1517 GCA_036555845.1 Gemmatimonadaceae bacterium
AAGACCTTCCCCTGCGCATCCGTCTTGAGCGACAGCGTCCCTCCGCCGTCGAGCGCGCCATGTAGCAGGAAGTTGAGCGCGTTCAGGTTCGGCAACTCGAAGCGCTCCACAGGCCCCGTGATCATTCCACTGAAGTGCTGCGTCACGCGCTCCACTGTCAGCTCACGGACGAGCAATGGGTACCATGCCGGCCGCAGCGCGATGACACCGACGTTCGCGGTGTCGCCCTTGTCGCCGGAGCGGGCGTGAGCGAGTCGCACGAGCTGGACTTTCACGCCATGATCTCCACGGCCGGCCTAACGACAGTCTTGTCGATCAGCGCGGGCCAGTAAGCGACGATCTCCTCCACCTTCGGCCGCCCGCCGGCAAACCCCGTCACGCTCGGTGGGCCATTGAGCACCAGCGGCGCCAGCTCGCGCGTGAATCGCTCCACCGAGGCTTCGTCGTCCGAACGCACGCCGATGCGGAGCTGGACTTCAGGATGATCGCTGCGCGGCTCGACGAGCGGGCCGTGGCACGCGGACGCACCAACGTACTCGGTGAGAACGCTCTCCAGCCTCAACCCCAAACGATCGAGGCGCTCACGGAGAACACGATCCGCCAATTGCGCTTTCGCGAGTGCGTCTGGCCAGGCGTATACGAGCGTTCCCACAGCCTTGAATCCGGCGCGATAGGCGATCGACACTTTGAGTTTGTCCGTCGGTGGACGCCCCTCGATGCCGCTCACCCTAACGCGATCGGCACCGGCTTGCTCCAGTCGAATGCTCGTGAAGTCCGCAACGACGTCCGGCGTGATGTACGAGCGCGGATCGCCCATCTCGTACACGAGCTGCTCTGTCACCGACGGAACGGAGATGCGTCCCCCAGTGCCTGGATGCTTGACGATGTCGAAGGATCCGTCCGCGCGCCCCTCGACGATCGGATAGCCCACGTTGGCGAGATCGGGGATGTCCGCCCAATCGTACAGGCAGTTTCCGCCGGAGCACTGCGCGCCGCACTCGATGATGTGGCCGGCCACGATGCCTGCCGCGAGCAGATTCCACGCATCCGCTCCCCAGCCAAACTCGTGACGCAAGGGCGCCATGGTGAGCGCGGTATCCGTCGATCGACCGGTGATGACGATCTGTGCACCCTGGCCTAACGCTTCGACGATTGGCACAGAACCCAAGTATGCGTTCGCGGACAACACTCTGTCGCGCACGGTGCTGAGCGGCTCGGCGGTATCCATGTTGCGCAACTCGTGCCCCTCCGAGATGAGCGAATCGAGCCGCCCTAACAGGTCGTCACCAGTGACGACGCCGAGTGTCAGCTTGCCGCGCGCGCCGCGCTGATCGGCGAGCTTGAGAATCGCGCGCGCGCAGGCTGCTGGGTTCACGCCACCTGCATTCGCCACGATGCGCACGCCGTGCTCCGTGACAGCGGGAAGCACCGAGTCGACCGCGCCGATGAAGTCTCTTGCATAACCGAAGGCAGGGTCACGCGCCTTCTGCTTCTGCAGGATGGACATCGTCACTTCG
>DATBKN010000420.1:0-4446 GCA_036555845.1 Gemmatimonadaceae bacterium
GAATCAAGGTCGCGCAGCCAGCCGTTGAGGTGGTTCCAACTGGTGAAATTTAGGCTCACCACGCTCCCTGTAGTTAGCGTCCCTGCTCCACCGGCCATGGAGGTTCGCCCGCGACCCGTTTTAGCGAATCGGCCCCTCTTATACGCTAGACGGTCGATGCTGCATGTTGACAAGAATCTTCGCCGCGGCGCAGGCGGGCGACCCGGCAGCTCTCGAACGGCTGCTGTCGCAGTTGCGGCCCGACATCCAGCGTTACGCGCGGTTCCAGTGCTACGCGTCGTCATCGATCGAGGACGTCGTGCAGGAAGCGCTGATCGTCGTCTTTCGCCGCGTCGGTAACGTTCGGAGCCCCGCCGCATTCGGCGCCTGGCTCGTCAGAGTGGTCGCACGGCTCTGTGCCCTACCCGTGTTGATGTTCATGCGCAGCGTCGAGGAATTGAAGACGATCGAGGACTCGGTGCGCTTCGCCCACGTGCCCGTTGATCAACTGCGCCTGGACGTGGCGCGCGCGCTGGCTGCTCTGCCCTACAAGTACCGTCAGATCATCGTGCTGCGCGACCTGGAAGAACTGACGATCAGCGAGATCGCGCGGCGCCTGTCCATCTCGGGCGAGGCGGCAAAGAGCCTGCTACGACGCGCCCGCGCCGCTGCCCGAACACTATTGACGGAGAGCGCCACATGACGACAACGATCGGGCAGGCGAGGCGTCGCGCGCTCTACATCTGGCTGTTGCGTGGCGCGATTGGCCTTGCGCTGCTGGCTGTCGCGATGTCGACGGGCGAATCGCTCGTGGTGTTTCCAGCGCTTCTTCTCGCGCTCATCGCGTTTCGCGGATGTCCCTTGTGCTGGGTCTTCGGCCTCATTGACTGCGGGTTCCAGGCCTGCGCATCTTCTGCATGAAAGGAAGCGTCATGATCGACGCCGTTGCCAGGCCGAACGTGGAGATCCCGAGAGTCAAGACGACCGTTGTTGTTGCGGTCTCGATGGGCCTGGCGATTTCAATCGCCGGCACCGTTGCGTGGGTCGCGCTCATGAGGCTGAACGTGCGCGTGCATCCGGAATTGCCGTGGGCAGCCGCATCCACGGCGTGCTGGTTGGTGATCATGCTCGTCTGGCTTGGCGGCCGCGGTTGGCCGCGCCGCACCTCGGCGTTTCGACGATTTCACTGCCGCCTCTGGCGGCCGCAGCCCGGTGCATGGTCCGGAGACAGCCTGGTCACGATCCTGAATTTGATCTGCGCGATGGTCGGACTCTCCGTGGTGTATGTCCTGATCGGAGCCACTCGACCTCCGGTCGACGTGAGCCCCTATCCGACGACCGCCGTTCGCTTCTCCGTCCTGCTCATGGGACCGCTGGTGGCCGGCGTTGTCGAAGAGACGGCCTTTCGCGGCTACATGCAGAGCTATCTCGAGCGCATCGGTCCCACGTTCGCGATCCTGGTCACGAGCACGGCATTCACCCTGCTTCACGCCACGCACGGTCTCGCCTATCTGCTCGCCGTTGCGCCAGGCTTTTTTCTTGCGTCGGTGGCCTACGGCTACCTCGCGTTGAAATCGGGGTCGATCCTGCCGGGCATGGCGCTGCACTTCGCCGGCGACCTCGCCTTTGCGTACTTCGCTCTGCTTGGCGGTAACTCAGCGCTGCTGTTCGCGAGCTGAGGGACGAGTATCGAAGCGCCTCGTTCCAACCACTGCCAGCGCATGGAGGACGTCGAGGGACGCGGCTTCTGCCGCGTTTCTGTTGACGGTCGAGTTCGACCCCAGAACTGGGACTGTCACGTCAAGCAGAATCGGGCAGTGATCGCTCGATTATGGGACGAGCAAGAGGTCATGCTGCCCGCCGCAAGCCTTCAAGTGGGCGCAGCCACCCGTCCAGCTGGTCCCAACTCGCGAAAATGCGGCTCACCACTTTCAAATTGTTGATTCCACATGGGTGGAATCGCGGACCCCAAATAGTTAATCGAACCCGCGCGATTCGCAAAGGAACGCGGGCGCTTTTGACATAACCTAACGTTAGGTTTTACGATGATGCTGTGACCTGGGCCGAAGTTATCCGCAAGCTGAAGGCTGCGGGATTCGTCGAGGTCCGGTGTGGGAAAGGAAGCCACATGTTGCTGAAGCAGCCGACGACCGGAAAGGAAGTCTGGGTCGCCGTTCACACGAAGAAGGACGCCGGTCGTCTGGGCAACCGCATCCTGCGCGAGGCAGGCGTCGAATGACGGTCCACTATCCGATTGTCCTCGAGACCGAGGCGAGCGGCGCCGTGAGTGCCTACGTGCCCGGCTTGCCGGTCTATGCCGCGGCAGACAGTCACACAAACGCTGAACGCGCGATCCGAGCCGTGTTGACGGCTTATTTGGAGACCCATCCAGGCAGCCGGTCAGACGCACAGGTACGCGTGGCGCGCTACTCCGACCGGCAGAAGACGAAGGTCCACATCGTTGGCGTCGCGGCGCTCGTGGGAGCGCGCCGCAGCACGACCAAAGCGCGCGCGTCGCGCGCGAACGGTCGGCTTGGCGGACGACCCCGGAAGACTGCGACGACAGCTCGTCGTGCGAAATCGGCGCGCTGAGAAGTCAGCTCGAAATCACAACGGAAGCGATGCCCCTTGCCTCCAACCTTGTTGGCGCTGATGCTTCTGTTACCCGCCGCCACGGTTCACTATCACAGCGGGTCAGAGAGCTTCCGCTCCACGGCGCGGTCGTCCGCTTCCGTGATCGATCGCCGACGGCTGCGATCAGGCGACTGCGGGCTCTCTCCACAAGCGTCAACGCGTCTCAGCCATTCGGTAATGTGGTTCCAACTCGCGAACGTTTGGCTCAACTCCCTCACTCGCGTTCGCTCGTTCATCCGGCTGATTCTCGCGGTCCCGAATTGTGAGCGGTCACTCGCTGACGTCACGCTTTCGTCCTGCTTCAATGCAGCGTAAATGGCGGCGCCACGGTTGTGAAACCAGCTCTGGTCACGATTGCCAGGATTTCATCGTCGTGTGCGGTTCGGCACGATCATGATCCGGGCCCGCATCAGCCACAGCGTCACGAAGAACGCGATCCACAAGCACATGGCGATCGCCGCCGTGATGATGAAATTGAGCGGCGACACATCCCACGACGTGTCAGAGACGATGCGGCCGAATGCAAGGGCGCTGAAGAGCACGGCCAGTTGCAGCAGCCACGGGAAGCCGTGCAGCTGACGGCGGGCGCGGGCGAATGCGTTGGTCTCGACATCGGGAGGGAGTGGGGGCGGCGCAATGCGGTCGAGCGGGTTGTCCCGCAACTGCCGTGAGAATTCCGGGTCGGTCCGCAGGTACTCCTCGACGAGCGCGCGCGTTTCAGCGCTCGCTTCGCCCGACACGTACACCGGCCACAAGTCAACAACGACGGGACGTGTGATGGACATGAGTGGTCTCCATTTCAGCGCGGACCGCATTCAGTCGCGCGCGGGCGCGGTGCACCCGTACTTTGACCGCGTCCACAGACAGATTCAGTGCAACCGCAATAGCCTGGTGGCTCAACCCTTCGAGCGCAGCCAGGAGCAAGACCTCGCGCTCGTGCTCGGGGATCCTGCGAAGCGCCCACAGCACGTGCTGCAGTTCGTCGCGCGCCTGCGACGTTGCTTCGGGGCCCGGCGCCTGGTCCGCGACTTCGAAATCGTCAGGCAGCGGCGACTCGGCCCGACGGCGCGTCACGTCGCGATACAGGTTGCGCGCGATCATCAGCAAGTACGCCTTGACGGTGCCCACCCGAATGCGCTCGCGCGCGACCCACGCCCGCGCGAAGGTCTCGGCGGTGAGATCTTCGGCCAGTGCAAAATTGCCCGAGAGGTATAGCGAGAACCGATAGACATCCCGCGCATGCCGTTTGTAGAACGCCGAAAAGTCGGGTTCGTCCACTCGAGAAGAATACGGGAGAGCGCCCAGAAGGTTACCGACGGCGGTCCCGCTGGCTTCTCCTCGCTCGCCTTCGGCGAGCTACGGATGGCGGGCGATGCGACACCGCGGGGGCGCGGCCTTCGCGCTCCGCCAGGCGGGGGGCAGGACGTCAACCCTGGAGGCGGCGGAAGTCGAGCACCTTCACCCGTTCGTCGTCGCCGACCATCACGTTCCCGGGCTCGAGGTCGCGGTGGGTAATGCCGCGCTGATGCGCCGCGCCGACCGCGTCGGCGAGCGGAATGGCGTACGCGAGGATCCGATCGAGCGGCAGCCCGCCGGGAGAAATGAGCGCGTCGAGGGCGCCACACGCCGTCCGAGCCGTGTGTCCTCGGCGGCGTAGACCTCGCCCGATGCCGCCCCTACCCAGGAGTTCGGCGATGTGGTAGTGGCCGATGCTGGTCCCGACCAACGCGTGACTCCCTCTAACTCGCGCTGTCGACAGGGACTCATACGGCGATTCCCGGCGCAGACGACAACGGAGGCGCGCGTCGGACGCCGCCGGTTACGCCACTCGCC
>DATBKN010000421.1:0-11965 GCA_036555845.1 Gemmatimonadaceae bacterium
TCGAGAGGAGCGGGCGAGAGCGTGCCGACAATTTCGCCCACAGTAACCGAGTCGCCGGCTCGAACGCGGCTTTCGGCGATGCGTCCGGTCACTGGGGCCGTCATCTCTACATGACGTCGCACGCGCGTTACGCCATCCGCGTCGAGCGTGACTTGGAGAACGCCTTCCCGCAGGACCGTGCTTTCAACTTCGTACACGTCCGGGCGCAGTAGAATTGCTGCGATGACGGCCACCGCCGCCATCACACCCAAGATCAGCCAACGTCTCCGCCTGACGCGCATGGCAATCACTCCCTCGTCTTCAGCACGGCGACGAGATCGAGCCGCCTAACGCGGCCTCGTACGGCCAGACCAGAGAGGAGGCCGGACGCGATCACGACCACCGCGCCGATCAGGTAGCTCTGCACGTTGACGACGACGGGAAAGCGGAACAGCTCCGACTCGAAGCGCCAGGATAGCAGCGAGCAGAGGCCGTACGCGATGGCGAAACCCATAGGTATCGCCAGCATCGTTAGGATCGCCTGTTCTCCAAGCAGCATCGTGGTCACCTCCTGACGCGTAAACCCCAGGACACGGAGCGAGGCCAGCTCGCGACCGCGCTCGGACAAGGCGACGCGCGCGCCATTGTACACGATGCCGAAAGCAATCACGCAGGCAAACAGCATCATCGTGAAGAGAGAAATACTGAAGCTCTCGGCGATAGTCCGTTCGAAGCCGCGGAGCGCAGCCTCTCTCACCTCGACGCCGGCGACCGCGGGCAGTCGTTTGAGCCGGCCGTACACCGCGTCTGCGACTCGCGGATCGATCGACAGGAAGGCGCCGGACACGACATCGCCGTCGCCCAGGAGGTCGCCCAGCGCGGCCGCGTCCATATATGCGGCGGTGCCGAGAAGCTCGGCGACGGTACCGGCGACCGGCAGCAGTCGCCGTTCCCGCTTCCCTTCGAGCACGTCGACGATCACGAGGTCGCCGGGCCTGACGGCGAGAACGCGCGCAAGTAACTGCGAGACGAGAAGACCCGCGCGCGGCGCGCGATGCTCGCTGCCGTGCTCGTCGATGATACGACGCAGCTCTCCCCGCTCGGAGAGCGCGATGATCGTGGTCTGATAGCGGCGCTGGCGGAATTGCAGCCTAACGGGAACGACGCGAAGCGGCTCGGCGCTTAGTACACCCGGAAGCTGCGCGAGCTGTGCGACGGCGGCTGCCCGCCGAGGCGATTCGAACGTCACTCGCGCATCCTCGCGCGACACACGAAAGAACTGCACCTCTTTCATGAGGTCGATGGCGTCGTACATCGCGAGGACCGTTACTACCATCCCGACGGCAAACGCCAACCCCAGTGCGGACAGGAGTACTTTGCCCGGTCGCCGCTGCATGTTGCGCGCGACAACGCGCGTCGCGGGGCCGAGGCGCTGAAAGGCGCGCAACGATTCCAACAGCCCCGCGCGAAAGCGCGTCGGGGCTTCGGGTCGCATCGCCTCCGCCGGCGGCAAGCGCACGCTCCGCCGTACGCTGCCGAGAGCGCCGAGGAGCCCCGCGGCGACACCAACAGCCACGGCCGCCCACACGATGCGCCAGTCAGGGACGAACTCGACCGAAGGAAACTGATAAAACTGCGCGTAGACGGTCGCGAGCAGTTCGGCGAGCCAGAGTCCCAACGCAGTACCTAACGAGCAACCGAGAACAACAGGAACCAACGCAAGTTCCAGGTAGTGCGCGCCGATGGAAATGTTCGAATAGCCGAACGCTTTGAGCGTCGCGATCTGCTCTCGCTGCGTACCGATGAGGCGCGACAGCACGAGATGCAGCAGGAACGCGGTGACGCCGAGGAAGATTCCGGGGAGGAATACGCTGGTGATCTGCGTCTCCTCGATCTCGCCCTCGAGGAACGCCGCCGAAACGTGTGTGCGCCGGCCGAACGCCCCGAAGCCGCCGTACGGCGCGAGCAGGCGATCGATGCTATCCATCACGCCACGTTCCGATGCCCCCGGAGCCAGCGCCAGCGAGAGATGGTTGAAGGCGCCTCGCATGTCGAAAGCGTCAGCCAGCGCGTCGTAGCTCATCCAGAGAACACCAAACCGACGATTGTCCGGGAAGATGCCCGCGCTGCCGATCTCGTACACGTATTCCGGTGAGATCGCGATGCCGACGATGCGCAGCCACTGCCAGCGACCATGCATCACGGCACCGAGCGAGTCACCTAACGAGAGACGGTTGGCTCGCGCGAACGCACCGCTGGCAATGACCTCGGCGAGATGGCGCTCCGGCCAGCGTCCACGCTGCAGATGAAGCTCGTTGAGGCCCGGACGGCGCGGGACGGGAACTGAGACGAGCCGGCCGATCGCCGGCTCGACGAGTCCGGGGACATCCAGGGTCACGTCAAAGGTCAGGCGCGCCTCGACCGCGCGCACCCCGACGCTCGCCTGCGCAACGCGCGCGGCGCCTAACGGGGCGCGCTTGAGCGGCGCGAAAACGTCGGCGAAGCGATACTCGCGGTAATACCGGTCCCGCGAGCCCCGCAAGTATCCGTTCATGCTGCGCAACGTGACGAAGAGCGCGATACCGCACGTTACAACGGTTGCGATTACCCCGAGCTGACTTCGGTAATGCCATGCATCGCGGAGCAGCTTTCGATCGATCGCGCGCATTGGCTCACCACTCCACCTGATCCGGATCCAGCTTCGATCGATTGCGGGTGGCGCTTGCGATTCGGCCATCGCGCATGCGCAACACGCGATCTGCCAGTGCGCCGATCGCCACGTTATGCGTGATCAACGCCGTCGTCGTCCCAAGCTCCCGGTTGACTTGCGTCAAGGCCTTGAGGACGAGCTTTCCGGTTTCGACGTCCAGCGCGCCCGTCGGCTCGTCGCACAGCAGCACATCCGGCCGCTTCGCAATCGCGCGCGCAATCGCCACGCGCTGCTGCTCGCCGCCGGACAGCTCCGAGGGAAAATGATCCAGCCGGTCTCCCAAGCCGACGCGACGCAGCGCGTCCTCCGCAGCCAGCGGCCGCTCGACGATCTCGGTGACAAGCGACACGTTCTCTCGAGCCGTTAGGCTCGGAATGAGGTTATAGAACTGAAAGACGAACCCGACGTGCTCGCGCCGATACCGCGTCAATTCACCCTCATCGGCTTGCACCAGATCGTGATCGCGGAAGCGCACCGTTCCTTGTGTTGGTGCGTCCAGCCCGCCAAGGATGTTCAACAGCGTGGATTTTCCGCTGCCAGATGGTCCGATGATGACAACGAACTCCCCCTCGAACAGATCGAGGTCCACACCTTGAAGGGCGTGGACCTTCACGTCGCCCATCGCATATGTCTTTGTGAGTCCGCGGGCGTGAAAGAGCGCGCTTCGCTCGGCCGGCTCCAATTGCGAACTTGGGATCGGAGCGTCACCACCGCGAATGGCGAACGGCTGTGCGGTCGTCATTTGAAGAATCGCCGGCGCGTCAGAAGAGCGAGACGCGCAGGTACTTCCTCGGATTCGATTGGATATCGGACACGAGCCGTCGCAGCTGCGTCAGCAGGGAGTCCGTCTGGAAGTACACGGAGGAGTCTCTCAGAAAGAGACCTAACGAGCCTTCCCCGGCGTGCAGGCGTCGGGCGACGCTGTCGCTGTGCGCCAGCACGGACACAAGCGTCGCCTGCGCCGTATCGAGCTGACCCGAGAGCCGCAGGATTCGGCTGCTCGCCTCACGCAATTGGCGTGCGGCCTCGGCCGCGTCCTGAACGATGTGGCGTACCTCTCCACGAGAAGTGGAGCTGTCAAAACGCGCTGCCACGTCGCGCACCCGATCACTCGCGGCGAGCAGAGAACGCACCCCGGAGCGTACGTCACGCGCCGCCTCGCCCAGATTTACCGACTGCGTGCGCGCGGCGTCGGACAACACGCTGGACATTTGCGCGAAGTTCTTGATGGACGCCCGCATCTCACGTGCAGCCGCCACGTCGAAGGCGGTATCTACTCGGTCCGCGAGAGACGCGACGTCACCCGCGATGCGCGCGGCCACCGCGGTGAGCTGCGCCATGTCCGGCAGCGTGGCGCCAGGAACGATCCCGCTCAGACCCGCTGCCTCGTCGAGCTCGTGCCTAACGTCCCAGTCGCGAGGCAACGCACTGCGCTCAGTCACGGTCGCCTGCCACTCGCCGAAGACACTGGACTCGTTCAGAATGACCACCGGGTCCCGCGGCACGGCGACGTCGCGATCCAGTGAAAAGCGCACGTGCACCCAGGAATCGACAAGCTCCATGCGCTGTAACCGCCCGGAGCGCACGCCGCGTATGACGAGCGGTGCACCGATGCGCGCGTTTCCCACGTCGCGAAAGCGCGCCACCAGCTCATCGCGTCCTCGGATGTCGGTCTCCTTGAGCCAGAGTGTCGCCGCGACGATCGCCGCAGTGACGCCAAGCATCACCGCCCCGACAATGAAATCAGATCCGCGTTTCATGCGGGCTCCCGGCCTGTCAACAGTAACACGGCCCAAAACGCATCCAGGATGAGAATGAGAATCGCCGAGTAAACGACGGCGCGAGTTGCGGCGCGCCCAACACCGCCGGCACCGCCCGTCGCAGCGAGTCCGCTGAAGCAGCCGACGAAGGTGACCGCTGTCCCGAAGCTCGCGGCTTTGATCAGGCCATAGCGCACGTCGAAACCGGAAAAGAAGAGACGCAGACCTTTCACGAACTCCGGCGACGACATGTCGAGCAGCGAAACGGACGCAACCCAACCGGATGCGACGCCCACGAGCATGGCGCTGGCAACGACAATCGGAAACATCACCGAGCCGGCAATAATGCGCGGTACCACGAGATAGGCGCGAGGATCGTACGCCAGCGTTTCGAGTGCGTCGATTTGCTCCGTCACGCGCATCGTTCCCAACTCGGCGGCGATGTTCGCGCCGACGCGGCCGGCGAGCGCGAGGCCCGTGAGTACCGGAGCGAGCTCCATCGTTATGGTCTTTTCCACGAGTGTGCCGACGAAGTACAGCGGCACGGCGCCGCTCAGCGAGTAACTCGCGAGGAGGGCCAGCACGATGCCCGTGAAGACGGCGATGAACGCCCCGATCGGAAGAGAGCGAACGCCTAACTCGAGCGCCTGTGGTGTGGTCTGCGGCCACCAGATGCTCACGTCACGGCTCGCGGCTACGCTTTGCGCGCCGAATCGCGCGGCACGACCGAGCCCTTCAACGGACTCGCGTGCCACGCGACCAATGGCTTCGACAGCGCGCGCCACCACGTTATGCGGCCTGTCTCAACGACTGCCTAACGCACAAGCACTAACGCACATGGTACGCCACGCCGAACGCGATTCCGACGTCGTTGCGCGTCTTCTTCTCCGCCGTCATCGGCGACTTGAAGCACGCGAGGTAGTTACGCGCCTCAAACCTCAACGCCATGACGCCTTTTTGCAGCTCGGAGCCGATTGTGCTGTAACCTGCGGTGCACGTATTCGTCCCGACGTTCACCGCCTGATAGTCATACGTGCGGCCGCCTGCGCCTGCGCCAAGGAAGGGCTTTAGCAACCAGCTGGATCCCCACTCTCGCGTTAGGTTGAATTCGGCGCCGACGTCGTACTGCCAGATGTACGTTACGTCGTCGGAGAAGTTCGCGTACTTGTTGTGGCCGTGCGTCCAGCCCACAGTGCCGACCACATGCATGAACGGCGAGATCTCCAGGGCCGCCTGTGCGCCAAGCGTCGTCGCACTCTTGAAGTCGTCGCGCAAGGCACCCGCCGGCAGGTACGCAGCGATGAACGGGCGAATCTCAGGCCGGATTCGCTGCGGCTGTTGCGCGTACGCGCTCGTTGCCGAGATGAGCAGGGTGGCCAGCATCAAACGATGGCCTTTCATAACGCCTCCTGATGGACGTGCCTCCATGATCGCTCCCCCTGGGAGGACGTTCAGTCAGAGGAGACACTCCCAGCGCGTCGTCTATCGCCTGACGACGCTACTGAACCGCGGCTACGGACCCTGACCGCCGGGGCGTCTGCGCTTCGTACTCCGGTCGATACATCTTGCCGGCGACGACGGTCGCCAACTCACGCGGCCGCGGTCCGATCGCCAGACCACGCGCGTAGGCGAGATCTGCAACCGCTACCGCAATCGCAGCCGAGATCTCGCGGATGCGACGCAATGGCGGGAAGATGCTCCCGCTGACGAGGTCCGCATCGCCAACGGCGGCCGCAAGTGTGCGCGCAGCAGTCAGGAACATCTCATCGATGACGCGGCGAGATCCGCTGGTGACGACACCGAGCCCCACTCCCGGGAAGATGTAGGCATTGTTGGCCTGACCAGTCACGAGCGTCCGCCCATTGTGCTTTACCGGCGCGAATGGACTGCCGCTGGCGAAAATCGCTCGTCCGTCGCTCCAGGCATACGCCTGTTCCGCGGTGCATTCGGAGTTTGCTGTCGGATTCGAGAGCGCGAAAATCACAGGACGCGGATTGATCACACTCATCGCTTCGATGACGGGCTGAGTGAAGGCTTGTGGCTGGCCGGACACTCCTATCAGGGCCGTTGGCCTAACGCTGTGTATGGCCGACAAGAGATCGCCGATTGGCGCGTGGTCGTGCGCGAAGGGCGTCTTGTGCGGCTGGAGATCGCTTCGGCTGCGCACGACGAGGCCTTTCGAATCGACGAACCAGCAACGCTGTCTCGCTTCCGTCTCTGAAAGTCCGTCCTCCATCATGGCGCTCACAACGAGCGATGCGATTCCTGTTCCTGCCTCACCCGCGCCAAGGAAGAGGATCTTCTGATCGCGGAGCCGCGGCGACGGGAGGATGCGCAATGCCGCATACAGCCCGGCGAGCGCAACGCCCGCCGTACCCTGGATGTCGTCGTTGAAGCAGCAGGCCTGATCGCGATACATATCGAGGATACGAAACGCGTTCTTGTTGCTGAAGTCTTCGAATTGCACGAGGGCGCGCGGAAACACGACATGCACGGCTTGCATGAACTCGGCCATGACGATGTCGTAATCGTCCGGTGTTAGGCGCCGCCGCGGCAAGCCGACGTACAGTGGATCGTTCAGCAGTTCCTGGTTCTCGGTTCCCACGTCGAGCGTGATAGGAAGGCACCACGCCGGATCGATCCCCGCGCACGCCGTGTACAGTGACAGCTTTCCGACAGGAATGCCCATCCCGTTGGCGCCCAGATCGCCCAGCCCGAGAATGCGCTCCCCGTCCGTGACGACGATCGTTCGCACATCGGCGTTCGGCCAGTTGCGCATGATGCGTCCCATGCGGCCGCGATCTTCCGCCGTGATGAACAGACCGTGCGGCCGGCGCCAGATGTGCCCGTAGATCTGACACGCGAGACCGACGGTCGGCGTGTAGATGATGGGCATCATCTCATCCAGATGATCCATGACAACCCGATAGAACAGCTGCTCGTTGCGGTCCTGCAGCGCGACCATGAAGATGTGGCGCTCGAGATCCGACGTTAGGCGATGAAAGTTTTCCATGACTTTCACGACCTGCTGTTCCTGCGTGAGGATGCGCGGTGGCAGCAGCCCTCTCAAGTGCAGTCGATCCCGCTCGTCCTCCGTGAACGCCGTACCCTTGTTCCGGCGGGGATCGTGCAGCAGGTCCATTCCTGTCAGGCTGTGCATGGCTTTGGGCCTCCTACTCCCGTTCTTCGACTTCCATGCGTCCCGTCATCCCGAGGAGCGCGTGCGGGTCGCATTGAAAGTAGTAGTGGCCGGGCTTGAAGGTGACGGCGATGTCGAAAGTCTGCCCAGGAGCCTGGAGCAGTGGACTCGCCTCTGGTAGTCCCTGAGCTGCGGCATTTGAGTCCGGCAGGAAGTGCACGTTGTGCACACCGCTCACCAGCGTGAAGCGAAGCACGTCGCCCTGATGCACCTCGAACTTGTTAGGCGAGAACCTGTTGTTTCCCTGGTCATCCGTGAGCATTTCGATCGTCACGATCTTGCCGCCCGCGGCTGGAGTCAGCGGTGCGCCGGGAGTCGGCGTCGCTTGTTGCGATGCGGTTGTGCTCGTGTCCGCTCTCTTATCGGCGCCGCCGCCACAGGCCGCGAGCGCGGCGATTGCCCCGACGGCGGTAAGAACGACGAGTCGATGTTGCATGCGATACATACAGTGAGCCTCGGATTGAGTGTCAGTAGTCGTTGCGCTTGAACGCGCGCAGTGCGAAGAGTCCAGGGATGATCATCCACGCGGCGAGACCGCCAAGCGCCGCGAGTGTGCCGATCAAGCCGCCAAGCTGGCGCTGAAAAACAGCGCCCGTGTAACCCATCAGCGCCGCGACGTCGAAACGCAGGACGAGCAGGACGCGGCCAAGGTCCACCGGGTTGGCGAAGGTCAATGCCAGAAGCGGACCCTCGAGCGGCCGATCCGCGAACCAGACGGTCACGCCGAGCATAATGGCGTCGTAGCCGAGCGTGAGGAGCAGCCACACACCTAACGCGAGCCCCAGTCCCTTGAGGCGGTCATCCACCAACCCTGCGATGAGAACCGCCAATGCAGCGAAGACTCCGGTCAGCGCGACGCCCGTCACGAGCATGAGCGCCAGGAGCCCGATGCTGTCTGGGCCGATGGTCCGGT
This sequence comes from Gemmatimonadaceae bacterium, assembly GCA_036555845.1. GTDB lineage: Bacteria > Gemmatimonadota > Gemmatimonadetes > Gemmatimonadales > Gemmatimonadaceae > DASYRX01. The sequence continues at coordinate 8,562 of DATBKN010000421.1, forward strand.
GCAGCGCGAGCGGTATGGTGACACCGATCGCAAAGGCCGCAGAGAGTGGCAGAACGAGGCCGGCAAAGAGGCCGTGGAACAGCGTGCTGCGCCTAACGGGTTGCGCCAATAGCAGCTCCGTGAACTCGCGCGTACCGTGCCAGTAGATCGTGCCGAAGACGATTGTGACGAGCGGGATCAGCAGCACGACCACATTGAGAAGGCTCAGCAACGTGCGCGGCGAGCTGCCTGCCAAACGCAGAAGCGTTTCCGTGATCAAGAGAAAAAAGAGTCCGTATGCGATGACATAGCGGCTGCGCAGCACGTTCTGCAGCTCGTAGCGCACGATCTTGAGCATCGTCCTCACGAAGCCGCCCGCACCTTGAGCGCCGTCGCATCCAGCGCGACTGGTCGCATGAGCTGCGCGATCGCGCGCTCGAGCGTCCGCTCGCCAGTCGATTGCTTGAGCTCCTGCTTGGTCCCGCTGAACCGGATGCCGCCATCGAGCAGGAAGGCGACACGGTCCACCATTTCTTCCAGCTCGCTCAACACGTGCGACGTTACGATGAGTGTGCGTCCAGCCTCACGCTCACGCAGAATCTTGTCTTTCAGCAGACTGCTGGAGATCGGATCCAGCCCCGCGGTCGGCTCGTCGAGGATCAGCAGCTCGGGTCGAAAAAGAAAAGCGAGCGCCGCGTTGATGCGCTGTCGCGTTCCACCCGAGAGCACGCGCAGCGGCGTGCGCATCACAGCACCTAACGCGAGCGCGTCGATCAATTCTTCGTCTCGTGATCCGTATCCGCGCAGATCCGTGAGCATGCGCACGAGGTCATCGGCGCACAGGTTCTCGGGGAACCGTGCGATTTGCGGCATGTAACCGATGCGCGAGCGATAGGCGGCGTCGCCGTTGATGGGCTGTCCATCGAACAACACATGTCCCGCGTCGCGCTTGACGAGTCCGAGGACAATCTTGTTCAGCGTTGTCTTCCCCGACGCGTTAGGCCCCACAATGGCCGTGACCTGCCCAGGGACGATGTCCAGATCGACGCTCGACAGCACCTGCAGCCGGCCGAAACGCTTGCTCACGCCGCGCGCGGAAATCATGCGGCGCTCCGCCGTGTCGTCGCGGCCGGCGCGCGCATCAGCGGTCGCTCATCAAGAAGCGTCGCGGGCGTCAGCACCGGCAACACGCGCTCGGCCAGGTCCAGCATGTCGACAACGGTGCTTCGAAGCAGAATAAGGGCTGGCGGGGACTGCTCGACGATGAGCGCGAACAACCGCACCGGCGCGAATGGCACGTCGCCGAAACCGTCACGATCCAGATCGTACCCGCGATAGCGATCCCAGTAGTTCTCACGGAACGTGCTGAAGTTCTGTCGTGAATTGGTGCCTACGTCGAAGGAATTGCCGCTGAACGCGTTCCGGCTGATCACGTTGTCCTGGGCATTCGCGAGTACACGCAGCGCCCAGCCGTTCTGGCTGAATCCGTTGCCTTCGATGCGATTGCGACTCGAACCTTCGAGGTGTAGCCCGATGGAGTTGCCGACGAACTCGTTATGGAGGATCTCGCTGTCGTTGATGTCTTTGAGCAGGAGACCGTAGGCGTTGCTTCCCCAATTGCGCTCGAAACGATTCGCGAGCATGTGCACGCGATTGGTGTACATCACGGCGACGCCGGCGCCGTTGTCGCGAAAAACATTGCTCTCATAACGGCAGTCGTCGGAGAACATGAAATGCAGGCCGTAGCGGTCGCTGCGCTCGCTCACGTTGCGCAGCACCTGACTCGACTTCACGAACTCGAAATAGATACCGTCGCGATGACCGCTCACGCGATTGTCAGTGACCTGCACACGCTCGCTCTGCCACAGATGGATACCATTCCCTAAGACCGTCTGTGATTCTTCGCTGCCGTGCACAATGTTGTTGTGCACGATGCAGTCGCTGACGCGCGCCAAGTAGATCGCAAAGAAGGTGTTGTCGATGCGGTTGTTTTCGATGCGGCAATTGCGCCGTCCGTCGGCGCGTAAGGCGGCTCGGTCCTCGACGTGACTCGCTCCCGTGTTTCGCAGCACGAGGCCGCGTACGGTGACGTCGTCGGCCGCGACTTCGATGAGGCCGTGCGTTCCCTCACCATCCAGAACGGCGGCTCCGGCGCCGTCGAGCGTCAGCGGCACTTTGATCCGAAGCGTTGGCTCGCGGTACGTCCCGGGCTTGATACTGATACGGGCGCCGGCGCGCGCGAGCTCGAGCGCCGCAGCGATCGTACGGACCGCCCCCTGTGGATCGACGACGATGCTCTGCGAGCCAAACGTTAGGCTACTGTCGTGGCCCGCATGCTCCTCGGCGGTCGCGGTCGTAGGGACGACCTGCTGACTGCGCACGAACTCCACGACGTCGAGCCAGTGCAGCGTACGCCCGCCGTATTGCGCGAGCTGCGTCGCGCTGGTCGGCGCTGCGAGCGCGATGAGCGATCGTCCCATTGGGCTCTGCACGCGGCTTGCCTGCACGAAAAAGGCGCTGTCGACCGCGATGAGCTTTGACGTTGAATAGTCGGCGACCCAAACGCCTCGCACGTCGTCGCGGTCTGCCGCGTCCAGGTAGAAGGACGCGAGGCACTCGATGGAGTCGAACGTATAAATGCGGCCGTTCTTGACCTGCAGCTCGCCGCCAAAGCGCACGTCCGAAACGCTCATGCGGCAGTAATCGCACGCGTCAGTACCTTGAACGAGCGGACGCGGCGCGCTGCTGCACGCCGAGAGCGCGAGCAGCAGGCCGGCGAGTGTCAACCGGGCCAGCAGCATCTGACGTTAGGCAGCGAGCACCGGCGCGCGCGCGCCGGCCCTGCCGTCGGCCTTGACGCGCTTCGTCGAGCGGTCGCTGATCAACGCGAACAGACCCAGCGCGAGCGAGACGCCAAGCACGATCGCACCCGTGGCCGGGAGCGACGTGGCGCTGAAGTTCAGCAGCTGCTTGGTCCCGATGAGCGGCGGCTGATAGTTCATTCCGGGCACCTTGATGATCGCGTTCTCCATATCCAGATCGTGCCCGTAGTCGTATTCCCACTTCCAGAAGTCGGCGAGTCCGGCGATCGCGAGCACGAGAAACGCCGCAACCCAGACGCGCGCGAGCCGCCGGCTCCCGCGAAGGGCAGCCGCGAGGCCCAGCGCGACGAGAGCGCCTAACGCATATGGCATGAAGCGCAACTCGGGGATCGCCTCGGGCACGATCCGTTTCATGCCGATGTAGTGATTCAGATTGTTGATGCTATCGAGATCATTCGGCTTCATCCCGGTGACAGTGTTGATCCAGATGCGCATCCCCAACCCTTCGGGGTATTGCGGGGCGTGCAGATACACGCTCCAAAGGGGCAGCACGAACGCCGCCACGGCGAGCAGTGCTGCGAGCGCGAACAGAATGCGGGAACG
>DATBKN010000422.1:0-9511 GCA_036555845.1 Gemmatimonadaceae bacterium
GTATGGATGCAGCGTCGGCGCCGCCTTGAGCAGCGGCTCGTACATCGACCACGCCGTTTCAGTTTCGTCGGCGTGCACGAACAGCGTCTGGTCTCCCTCGAAGATGTTCTCGATCAGCGTCTCGTACGCTTCCGGCAGCGCGCCAAAGGCTTCCTCGTACTCGAAGTGCAAGGCGCGCGTGACGACGGCGAAGTCGTCGCCCGGCGCCTTGACGCCGATCTGGAGCGCGAACCCCTCGTTAGGCTGCAGCCGCAGGCGAAGGAGGTTCGCCTCGAAGCCCTGGGTTCCGAGCTTGGCGAAGAGCGCGATGGGCGGCTTATGGAAACGGATCGCGATCTCGGTCTGTCGCTCCGCGAGTCGCTTACCTGTGGTCAAGAGAAAGGGCACGCCCTGCCAGCGCCAATTGTCTATCTCGAGCCGGATCGCGACGAGAGTCTCAGTGCGAGAATCCTTCGCAACGTCAGGTTCATCACGGTAGCCGGGGACTGGCTCGCCCTGGATCTCTCCGGCTTCGTACTGCCCGAACACGACGTTGTCCGGCGTTATCGGTCGCGTCGACTTGAGCGCCTTGATCTTCTCGGCGCGAATGGCCGCGGCGTCGAAATCGACGGGGGCTTCCATGGCCGTCAGCGCGAAGAGTTGCGTCACGTGATTCTGGATCATGTCGCGTAACGCGCCGGCCTGCTCGTAGTAGCCGGCGCGCGATCCGACGCCGATGTCCTCGGCAACCATGATCTTCACGCACTCGACCTGCTGCCGATTCCACAGCGGCTCGAAGATGGAATTGGCGAAGCGGAAGACGAGCAGATTCTGCACCGTTTCTTTGCCGAGGTAGTGATCGATGCGATAGATCTGCTCTTCACCGAAGTAGCGATGTAAGAGCGCGTTGAGCTCACGTGCTGAGGCGAGATCGCGGCCGAACGGCTTCTCGACGACCAGACGGGCCCAACCGGGACTCTTGTTGAGGCCAACGGCACCTAACGCGTCGACAACCTTGGGTGAGACAGCTGGCGGAAGCGAAAGATAGAAGACGCGATTCCCTGGCAATCCGCGCTCGCGCTCCAGCGCGACGATGCGCTCACCTAACGCGGCGTAATCAGCGTCACTGGCCACAGTTTGATAGAAAACGCAGGACTTGGCCCAGTGCGACGCCACACCCGCCGGCGCTCCCGCTTTGTGCGCTGCGTCGCGCGCGTGCTTGCGAAAGGAGTCGTCGTTCAGCGCGGTATCGCGCCCGACAGCGAGCACCGCGGTATTTGCGGGCAGGTCCCCGTCCGCCCAGAGCTTCCACAGCGCGGGCAGAATCTTGCCATGCGCGAGGTCGCCCGTAGCGCCGAAGATGATGATGATACCGGCGTCCTTCTCGCTGACTGTCATCGTTAGGTGGCGGACTTCACGGCGTGCCCGCCGAACTGTCCACGCAGCGCCGCCAGCAAGCGATCGGCGAAAGCCTCTTCGTCACGCGAGCGCAGCCGCACCAGAAGTGAATGCGTGATGACAGGCGCGGCGACGTCCAGGTCGATCGCTTCGGCGACTGTCCATCGCCCCTCGCCCGAATCGCTGACGAACGGCGCGACCTTGGCCATCGTCGGATCCTCTCCGAGCGCACGAGCCGTAAGATCGAGGAGCCAGGACCTGACAACGCTGCCGTGGCGCCAGACTTCCGCGATCTGCGCGAGATCGAGCGTAAGCTCCGATTTCTTGTGCATGATCGCGAAGCCTTCTGCATAGGCTTGCATCATCCCATACTCGATGCCGTTGTGGATCATCTTGACGAAGTGCCCCGCGCCATTCTTTCCGACGTGCGCCCAGCCGCGATCGGACGCGGGAGCCAACGTCTGGAAGATTGGCGTTAGGCGGTCCACCGCGGCTTTGTCGCCGCCGATCATGAGGCAATATCCCTCGCGCAGCCCCCAGACGCCGCCGCTCACGCCGACGTCGAGAAAGACGATGCCGCGTTCGGCGAGCTGTGCCGCGCGGCGCATCGAGTCAGTGTATTTGCTGTTGCCGCCGTCTATGACGATGTCGCCGCGGCTCAGCTGTTTTGAGACTGCTGTGAGTGTCTCTTCAGTCGCGTTCCCGGCCGGCACCATGAGCCACACGACGCGCGGCGCGGTGAGCGCGGAGGCAAGAGCTTCGATCGACGCTGCGCCTGTCGAGCCGCGATCCGCTGCGCCACGCACCGCGGCAGCGTCGCGATCGAAAGCCACGACGGCGTGGCCACCGCGCGCCAGGCGCTCGGCCATGTTACCGCCCATCCTCCCCAGCCCGATCATCCCGATCTGCATTGCATCACCTCCCAAGCGTGAACTACGGCCGCTGAGATATAGAGGGTATGGCGCAGCGCGCCGGCTTCGCCAGTGCGTAATTTTGCATCAGTCTTTCTGAGACCGCCTTATGAAACCTCGCTCCTTTTCGACTCGCGCGCTCCTTTTCGTCGCCTTCGCGATTTCCGCCGGATCGTGCGGTGCGCGTCGGCCCGCGAGTGCCGTCGGCAGCAGCACGCCTCAGGCAATCGACCCCGTCGCGGGCCATCTACTCATCGTCGGCGGCGGACAGCTGGGACCGGAAATCACCCAGCGCTTCGTGGCGCTGGCCGGTGGGCCGGACGCGTTGATCGTCGTGATTCCGACGGCCGGCGAGGATTCGGCATATACCGACACCTGGACCGGGCTTGCCTGGCTACGGAGCGCGGGTGCCAAAAACATTCTCGTTAGGCACACCCGCGACCGCAAGATCGCGGAGACCGATTCCTTCGCAACGCCGATCCGTCAGGCGGGAGGAGTGTGGTTCCCGGGCGGACGCCACTGGCGTCTCGTCGATTCGTACCTCGGCACGCGCACCGAGCGTGAGTTGCACGCGTTGCTCGCGCGTGGAGGCGTCATCGGCGGCAGCTCGGCGGGTGCGTCGATTCAGGCGTCGTACCTCGTGCGCGGCGCGCGTGAAGGAAACACGATCATGATGGCGCGTGGGTACGAGCGCGGATTCGCGTTCCTCACCGGGACGGCGATCGACCAGCACGTGACCGCGCGCAATCGCCAGCTCGATCTCCAGCCGGTCGTCCGGCGCTTCCCGTCGCTACTGGGCATAGGACTCGATGAAGGAACAGCGATCGATGTGCATGGGACACTCGCCGAAGTGATCGGTCGCGGCATGATGTTCGTGCATAACGGGCGCGATGCGCTGCCAGCGGACACGCCATATGTGACGCTGCGCGCGGGGCAGTGGTACGATCTGGCGCAACGCCGGCGTATGACGGGCGCCACGTCGAACGGCCAGCGTTAGGCACGTGCACCGCATGTCGAGTCAGAGCTGATGGCGCTGCGCGACTGGTCGCCGCGCCGGATTCTGGGACTCTGGACCGGGTGGATGGCCGGACTTCTCGTCTTGCTGCTCGCCGGCGTCGTGCTGAGTCCGGAGGGCGTGACCATAACGGTGTCGGGTGTCGGCTCATCGCTAGCGATGCGCGCCGCCTATGCCCTGCTCGGTCTCGTCGCCGCGTGTCTCCCGCCGGCGGCCATCACCTACGCGTGGTATTTGGGCCGCGTGCGCGATTGGGGCGGTCGCCATGAAAACGAGGCTGCAGAGCCCCGCCTTTCGCGTGCTGATTTCGAGAACATACGCCGGCTAGCGGAGGGGTCGCGGCAGGATGCAGTGGCCCGGCAACGCCAGGGAGTGGCCGCGCCGCGTGACAAGGGCCCCGCCTAACGTGAGTGATGCAGCCGCGTGATCCAGGCGCGGCGCGCGCCGGCGGGTACGTCCTCGCCGCCGCGGGAGCATTGGTCGCGATCGGTCTGCTCTTTCACCCGGTGCCATCGGGAGGATTCGAGGAACAGCCGTCGGTGCTCGCCAGCACACCGTGGTGGGGGCCGATTCATGTCGCCATCGCGGCCGGCTTCGTGTTGTGCGCGCTGGGAAGTCTGCTCGTGCTGGTCGGCGGCGGATCCCTAACGCGGCCCTGGTTCGCCGCGTTCTGCTGGGGCGCGATGACAGTCGGGATGATCTTCTTCAGCGGCGTCGCGCTCATCAATGGCTGGGTGATGCATTACCTCACGTCGCGCGGCGCGCCGGACTCGGCGCCACTCGTCTACGACGCCTTCAATCGGCTCTTGATTGGATATGGCTGGCTGGGGAATCCGCTCTTTCTCCTGGGACTTACGGGGCTCTCCTGGCTCGAAGTGAAGTATCGCACGTTGGGCCTAACGCGCCCACTTGCCTGGGGCGGCCTCGTCGTGGCTCTCGCCTCCTGGGGACGCGGTATCGGCTCGGCAACGGGAATGTACTTTCTGGAGCCGCTGATCTTTGCGAACGTTCCGGCGTTTCTCTGGCTCGCCTACTACGGCGTGTGCATCGCCAAAGCCAGCGTGGCGAGCCAGCTATCCTAACGTCCAATGGATTTCTTGACGTCCGTCAAGCTGGCCATCTATCGCCACTTCGCGAAAACCGGCGCCGCGCCAGCGCCGCACGATATCGCCAGCGCGCTGGGAAGCACGCCTAACGAGATCCAGGAGGCGTACGGTCAGCTGCGGGCCAACCGCGTGCTGCTCCTCGAGCGCGATGGCGTGACGATCCGCATGGCGCCGCCTTTCTCCGGCGTCCCGACGCAGCACCGAGTAGCAGTCGACGGCGTGAAGTATTTCGCGAACTGCGCCTGGGATGCGCTGGGGATCCCTGCGGCGCTGCACAAGCCCGGCACCGTGTACTCGCGCTGTGAACAGACGATGGAGCCGCTCGAGCTGATCGTGAGCGAGGACGGTCCCGGCCCGAGTACGTGGATCTTCCACTCGCTCGTCCCCGCCGCCAAATGGTGGCACGACCTCGTCTTCACCTGAAGCAACATGCTCTTCTTCCGGTCGGAAGAACGCTTGCGCGAGTGGTGCGCGGCTCGCGGGGTGACTCCCGGACCCGCCGTGAGCATGGCGCAACTCTGGGGCCTGGCGGCACAATGGTACGGCACGCGCCTCGAGCCGAGCGCGCGACGTCCCGGGCCCGACGAGATGCGGCAGATCTTTGCGGGGCTCGGCCTAACGGGTGCATTTTGGGACCCGCAGGCCGACAACTTCTAATCACCTACCCAGTCCCAGGGCCCGCCGTTGCACGTTAGGCAGGATTCGATCTTCAGAAAACAGCTTTCTTTGCCCGGATATCGCTGGAACGCGCTGATGGTCCGACGCGGCGCGCTCTTTCGGCGCGTTTCCGCGTGCTTCCGCGGCAAAAAGCTCCTTTGAAATGCGGTTGAAGGCTTTCCAAGAGGTTTGAATGCATCGCGACACCACGATCATGCACGCCGGTTATCGCGGCTCCGACGAATCCGGCATCTTCATGCCCGGACCCCAGTTCTCATCGACGTACGTCACGCCAGGCGAACCCGCGCAGCATCAGTTCACATACGGGCGCTTCGACAACCCCACGTGGCGCGCCTGGGAAGAAGCGCTCACGACCCTCGAAGGAGGCGAGGCCATATCCTTCGCGTCAGGAATGGCTGCTGTGTCCGCGGTCTTTGGTGTGACGCTCAAGCCCGGCGACGTCGTCGTTGTACCGTCCGACTGCTACTACACAACACGACTGCTCGCCTCCAACTGGCTCGCCACGATCGGCGTCGAAACTCGCCTCGCCGCCACGCGCGACAATGCTCAACTGAAGTCGCTCAAGGGTGCGCGGCTGTTATGGATCGAAACTCCCACCAATCCGCACCTCGACGTGTGCGACGTTCGTGCGCTGGTGGATGCCGCTCACAGCGAGGGCGCGCTTGTCGCCGTCGACAACACAACGGCTACCGCCTACCTCCAGCAGCCGCTCGCGCTTGGCGCCGACTTCTCCGTCGCGTCTGACACGAAGGCGCTGACCGGTCACAGCGATCTCCTGCTCGGCCACGTCGCAACGCGCAATTCCGAACTTGCGACAACTCTGCGCACATGGCGCACGCAGCACGGCGCGATTCCCGGCCCAATGGAGGTCTGGCTCGCGCATCGCTCCCTCGTGACGCTGCCGCTGCGCCTAACTCGGCAATGCGATTCGGCGATGAAATTGGCGACGTTCCTGCGATCGCAACCCGGAGTAGCCGCCGTACACTATCCGGGACTCGGCGACCATCCGGCGCACGCGATCGCCAAGAGGCAAATGCAAGCCTTCGGTTCCGTCGTCAGTTTCGATCTCAGCGAACGCGCAAGCGCCGAGCGCTTTCTGTCGGCGCTGAAGATCGTTCGTCAGGCGACTAGTTTCGGCGGGGTACATTCCACTGCTGAACGGCGCGCCCGATGGGGTGGCGATGCCGTGAGTGATGGTTTTATTCGTTTCAGTGTCGGGTGCGAGGCGCCTGACGATATCATCAGCGACGTCGCTGGCGCGCTAAAGGCTTAGGCGCGTTTTCACGCTTGGAGGAGCCATGAAGAAGAAAGGTGCTCGCGATATCCCTGACTTCTCACGCAAGCCCAAGAAGGTGCCGGGGATTCCAGGGGCGCCCGCGGCTGACACGAAGGCGCAGCCGGCGCCGCATCCGGCGTCCGTCGTCGTGAAGCCGCAGGGACCGCCAATGAAAGGAGGGAGACGCGGGAGCTAGATCGCGTTAGTGTGGATCGCGAACTTTGCTCTTTTCAAAACAGACAGCTCTGAGTAATTGGTCTCCAGTGCAAAGTCACCAGAATGATTGACTGCATGTCGCAGGGCATTCTCGGGACTAGGAACTGAAGACCGCTAACTCAGAGCTCTTTGTCTGCCCTACTCGCTAGCACTACGGGCCCGATAATACAAAACCAGCACATCGCCGCTCCCAATAACGTCCGCGGCGAAGATATTTCCCAGCACGAGCGCGGGCTTATGCCGTGACATCGCCTGCATCACAACCGGCCACTTCGAGAGCTCCGAGCGCAAGGCGCGGATCGACGTCTCGTTCTGTCGCACGGTGTTGCGGTACGTGTCGAACTCCGTTGCCGACAGAATCTGATCGATATCGTAGAATCGCACGCGATCGCCGCGTAACCCTTCGAGCGCGCTGATGCGAGCGACGGTCTCCGGTGTCGACTGGAGAGCGGCGATCAATGAGCTGGTCGACGGCCGGAACGTATCGAGCGTGCGTCCGTCCGTGCGTGGACGCGCGTTTGGCAATCGATTCTTAGCGTCCACGTAAAGCACGAGGATGTTCTCGCTCTCACGAGTCTCGATCACATCGAGGACCCCGGCCGCTACCACGTCGTCGACGTCCAACGCCGGCTTCTGATCGGCGAGCTTTTGAACGACTGGATCGATGGTGACGAGCTCACCGCGAAGCAGCTCGATCTTGCGACTATTGCGATCGAGCGCGGCGAGATATGCGGATCGCTGGCCGCTCGGGATGTATGGTCGAACGTCGATAATGCGAACGCGATTCACAGTAAGGTTTCCCAAGCCGCCCACTCGCATCGTTGTGCGCGACGTGTTGTCCATCGCGCTGACGACCGTGTTGACGTTGACTCGATTTCGAACTTCACCGTGCGACTCGCGCCGCGTGACCTGCTGCGCGTTGAGGGCGGCGGAAATCATGAGCGCAAGCGCTGCAATGTTCAGTGTTCGTCTCATTGCTCCGTCCTGACTTAGAGAAATCACGGAGCTACTGAGCAGGTTCGGGGCCAGTTTTCGCAGCAGCTGAGCACGCCGTCTGCCTTGCGCGGATTGTCGCCGGCTCGGGGACAACCTGTCACGGTTGAGCTCGTAGAACCGCTATTCTCTGTGCGATTCAGCGCTCACGCGCGTGGCATGAGTTCTGCTTTCGTCGTTGCTCCGAGGGAGGGAGCGCTTGGGCGACGCGTAAATCGAGAAGCAGTGACGCGTCGCCTGAAGCGTGTGTGAAAGAGGAGTGGAGCAACCTAACAAGCAACGGAACATGGAGGGACTCATGCACCGTGAAGAACTAGCCGGCAAGTGGACGCAGCTGAAGGGCGATGTGCAGCGGCAGTGGGGAAAGCTCACGAACGACGATCTCGACGTGATCAAGGGCGACGCCAAGAAGCTGGCTGGGAAGATTCAGGAGCGATATGGCCGCGCGTTGGACGACGCCGAGAAAGAGGTCAATCTTTGGATTGAAGACCGTTAGGCACCGCGGCGGACGGTGAACGCGCGCGGTACGGCTTAGCGCCGCGAATGAGCCGCCTTTTTAAATAGATCGCAGCAAAACTGAAGTCGCAAAATTGTAGTTGCAGGGAGCTGGAAGGCACCGCCGGGGGACGGTGCCTTTTGGTCATGTAGGGACCTTGTTTCGCACAGTGTCGACAACCGAACACTGCGGACTCCAAGCAAAAAAACCTAACAGCAGCTCGGAGCAACCGTCTTGCGTAAATGGTGTCAAGTGGCGAGCGGAACGCGGCGGTGCGGCACCGCTCGCCACGGGGTTTCCGTGTGGAGCAGCTGATTGAGAATCGTTAGGAGTTTGCGGGCACAAGCAATCAGGGCGAGCTTCTTCGCTTTGCCGCGCGCGAGCAGCTGCTGGTAGAAGTCGCGCAGTCGCCGGTTGTGTCGGACTGCGACGAGGGCCGCCATGTACATCGCCGATCGGACCACCGCCCGCCCGCCCCAGATATGGCGTTGGCCGCGCCAGCGTCCACTGTCGGCGTTCAGCGGGGCGACGCCCACGAGCTTCGCGATCGACCGTCGGGACAACGTGCCTAACTCTGGGAGTTCGGCGAGCAGGGTCCGCGCCGTCGTGGGCCCAATGCCCGGGACGCTTTGCAGCAACTCGTCTTTCACCCGCCAGATCGGGCTGGCCTCAATCAAAGTCCCTAATTCCCGATCGGTGATTTCCAGCTCGCGCTCGAGGTAGCGGATGTGCTTCACGATGGATTTGCGCGCGCTCACGCGGGCGCGGCCCGTGGCTTGGTGGGCGCGCAGGCGCTCCGCCACGAGCATCTCCACCAGTTGGCGCCGCCGGAGGACAAGCGCGTCCAGCTGGTCCTGCGCTTCGTTAGGCAGTGGTCGCACCGCCGGTTGAATCACGGCGGCGAAGCGCGCGATTACCTGCGCGTCGATCGCGTCCGTCTTTGCCAGTTGGCCCGTTGCCCGCGCGAAATCGCGGACCTGGCGCGCGTTCACAATCACCACCGGCAACTGCGCCGCGCTCAGCGCGGCGACGACGGCCCGCTCATACCCACCGGTGGCCTCTACCACGATGCGGACCGGCGCGCGCGGTCGCAGCCGCTCGATTAAGGTGCTGTGCCCCGGGCCGTCATTCGTTAGGGTCCACAGACCGGACTCCCCCGCAATCCCCACCACCAGGTCATCCTGGCTCACATCCAGCCCCACATTCACACTACGGTCCATTGGCATCGTCGTCCTCGGTCGGTGCAAAGGTCCGCCCCGCCGTGTCCCGGACTTGCGAGATACGAGCTCGGAAGATCTCCGGCTCCGGCAACCGTTCGGGCTCCTGACGACGAGGGCAGCGGCGCTCATGCTCCAAGTCGGGCTCGTACCCACGTCTGCAACGAGCTGCCGCTGCCTCGAATGTGGTGTTCTTTTCAACTCACGCACAGATACAAGTCTGCAG
>DATBKN010000423.1:0-1714 GCA_036555845.1 Gemmatimonadaceae bacterium
CGACGGTGAACGCCTGGACGCCTTTTGGAAAATGCGGCAGCAGCGCGACCTCGCGCGCGATGTTCGGCGCCAGGACGGACGGCACCACGGTGCCGAACACAACGCCGTCGAGCGAGCTCGTGTCGAGCTCACTGCGCTGCACAAGCTCCGCGACACAGCCACGTGCAAGCTCGATGGCGGTCATGCGCCGATAGAGCGTCCCCGACTTGCTGAAAGGGGTGCGAACGCCTGCTACGATGGCGACGCGTTTGCCGTTTAGCATGATCTAAAATAGCTCTTGGCTCTAAGCTCTTAGCTCTTAGCAAGCAGTTCCTAAGAGCTATGGCTCAAGAGCTATGGCCTCATCGCATGGACCGACGCGCACGCGCGGCGTCCGGCTCCGTCTTCTACGTCCCCCTCGCGATACTCGACGATCGTGAGCGGTGACACCAAGGTATGCAACTCGCCTGGCTGAAGCAGATAAGAAGCGCTGTGTGGACCGCGCGCGAGACCAGCGGCGACTAACATGACGTGCTCAGTCGTATACGTTTCGTACAACAATCGGCCACCTCTCTTGAGTAGCCCGATGAACGCTGGGATGAGATCACGATCCAGAAAGTTCGTTACCACGACGGCGTCGAACGTCTCCTCGCGCAGCGGTAGAGCGGTCATGTCGGCGACGACTCCCATGATCGAGCGCGATTTCCTCAGCGCTTGTCTCACCGCCGGTTCGGCGAAGTCGAGTAGCACGACGCGGTGCCCCAGCTCCGCCAGCGTAGCGGCGTGACGTCCCATCCCGCCAGGGATATCGCACACGAGCGAGCGGCGCGGCAGCGCGCGACCCTGCTCGATGATCCAGCGCGATGGCCCCCTCGGATCGTCGGGCTTCGCCGCATAACGAGCGCTCCAATCCGCGCGTGAGTTCGCCTCAGGTTGAGAGGTCACAGGCGTGGTTCCCGGCGCCGTGGCGTGCGTCCGCGTGGGCGCGCGCTGCACAGGAGCCATTCGATCTGATCGTCGTGGGCGGCGGAATCACAGGAGCGGGCATCGCGCGTGACGCGGCGCTGCGCGGAATGCGCGTTGGTCTCTTCGATCGCGGCGACTTCGGCAACGGTACGTCCAGTCGCTCGTCGCGCCTCGTGCACGGCGGTGTGCGCTATCTGGAGCACGGACATCTGCATCTGGTGCTCGAGTCCAGCCGCGAAAGGCGACGGCTGCTGCGCATTGCTCCGCATCTCGTTAGGCCTCTGGCCTTTACATGGCCGGTGTATGCCGGCGCGCGCATTCCGCTGTGGAAGGTGAAGGCCGGCCTGACTCTCTACGATGCGCTGGCCTTCTTTCGAAATGTCGCGCCACACAAGCGCCTCGCGCCAGACGAAGTACTGCGCGACGAGCCTCACTTGCTCGCTGACCAGCTGCGCGGAGGCGCCCGCTACTATGACGCGGCAGCCGACGACGCACGGCTCGTACTTGCCAATGTGATCGCCGCAGCCGAGCAGGGATCCGTCGTGCTCAACTACGCGGCTGTCGAGAAAGTCGCCGCGAATAATGAAGCGCAGCGAGCCTGGCGCGTGGACGTGCGCGACGCGGTGACCGGTGCGCTGCATGGGTTGCGCGCCCATGCTGTCGTCTTCGCTCTCGGTCCCTGGAGCGACGGCGTCGCGCAGATCATCGGGCGTGATGCACCATCCACCCGCGTGCTCGGCTCGATCGGCGCACACATCGCTGTGGATCG
>DATBKN010000424.1:0-22842 GCA_036555845.1 Gemmatimonadaceae bacterium
GGAGATTTCCCCCAGCTGCCGTGCTGCAATCTGTTCCAGGGCTTCACGGATCCAGCGCGGTTGTTCCCACCCATCGACCAGTATCGCGATGCGAAGCGGATGCGCGGTTGAAGCCAGCTGCTCCTGTTCGACCAAGGTGCTCGAGTAGAAGTGGGCGCTGCGAAGGCTTGGTTGCAGTGGCCCACAATCTAGCAGCGCCGTTCATTGAGCGGGCAGCGTCGGCGCGCACGGTGTCGCACAATCACAACGGTGCGCCTGACTCACTCGAACGCGTTGTGTCGCGTGGATGCAGCACGAAGCGCATCATGACAACTTGTCGCGCAGCCACATAACGAGAGCACACTGTCCAGCATTCTCTTTGAGCGCGGGAGCCAGTTAGAGCGAACCAATGTTGGGCTTGCGCTGTAATATCTCTGTTGTACGGAGCCACACTCGTCGGTAAGATGTGCGCGCAACTGATGGTCTCGCCTGAGACGCCTGATACCCCCGGGCATTGCCGCTACTCCGCCGCCGAGCATGACAAAACTGGGAGTTATGACATTCGTTGGTTTGCTGGGCTTGGTCTTCAACCGCTGCACAGGCGCCGATGGCGTCCTGGCTGGTCCACGTGTCACGCGCGCGAGCGTCGCCGCGTCGGTCGCTGTGCTGCTCGCCGGCGACATACTCATTTTCGGCGATACGACAACAGCGCGCGCCGTGGTACGCGATGCATCGCAACGCATCATACAGCCTCGCGAGGTTACTTGGAGCAGCGCAGACGAGGTCACTGCCACTGTATCCCAGCAGGGAACGATCACGGGGCTTGGGCAGGGAAGCACAGATATCGTCGCGAGCGTCGATGGTGTGTCCGGGCGAGCACGCGTTTACGTGTTGGACACAGCATCCACCGATGGCATTCCGCCGATCGAGGCCGAGCTCCCGCGCGATTCGGTCGACGTGAGCTGGCGCGCACCCACTGGACGCACGATTCAAGTCAACAGCGGCGGTGATTTGCAGCGTGCGCTCGAATCCGCGCGTCGCGGCGACGAGGTTGTGATTCAGTCGGGCGCGGAGTTTCGCGGTCACTTCACGCTGCCTGCAAAGCCTGGCACCGCTGCTGATGGGTGGATAATTGTCCGCACCTCCGCACTCAATCAGCTGCCTGCGAGCGGCACACGCATCGACACCGCAGTGCACGCGGCCTTAATGCCAAAACTGATGACGCCCGATCTCGGTGCCGCCCTCGCGACGAAGGCCGGCGCATCCGGCTGGCGCCTCGTCGGGATCGAGGTCACCGTTGCGCCCGGCGTAGCCCTGAAACCGCAGATTCAGCAGGGTATCGTGCTGTTAGGCGACGGGGCGCAATCGCAGATGAGCCAGGTGCCATCGGACCTGATTCTCGACCGAGTCTATGTTCACGGCCAATCGAATACGAATACCAAGCGCTGCGTCGCGCTCAACTCGGCGCGCACCGCAATCATCGATTCGCAGCTGCTCGAATGCCACGGCAAGGGATTCGATTCACAGGCCATCGCTACGTGGAACGGTCCGGGGCCATACCGCATTGAAAACAATCGGCTCGAGGCAGGCGCTGAAGTCATCATTTTTGGCGGTGACCGCCCGAACATTCCAGACCTCGTTCCGAGCGACATCACGATTCGCCGCAATTACCTCACGCGGCCTATGAACTGGAGAGGAATCTGGACCATCAAGACGCTCTTCGAGCTCAAGAACGCTCAGCGTGTGCTCGTCGAAGACAATGTGATGGCGAACAGTTGGGTGGATGGCCAGATCGGTTTTGCGGTGACGTTGGGTTCGTTCGATACGAGCTATCCGTGGTGCATCGTGCAGGACGTGACTATCCGCTACAACCACATCCACAACTCGGCGGGCGGGTTCAATCTCAACGAACACTACGGCAATGCACTTCCGATGCGCCGTGTTTCACTGCGAAATAACCTCCTCACCAACATCGGCGACCCCAGCCTCGGTTTGAATGGCCGCATGTTCCAGATTGTCGGCCAGATCAACGACCTTACCATCGAGAACAATACCGGCTTCGCGCCACAGATCTACATCACGTTTGGCGCCCAACCGCGCGCCATGGCGCGCTTCAGTTTCCGCAACAACATCGGCGGCGATGCCGTCTATCCCATGCACAGCGGACCGGCCATGGGAGCGAGGGCACTCTCGCTGTACACCGCCCCGGGCTCGCGCTTCGAGCGCAACGTGATTGTGGTGCGGCAACCACCGAGAGAACTTCCGCCTAACAACGATTACATCATGTCGCGCGGCGAAATCGGGTTCAACGACGGCGCGCTGGGACTTACCGCGTGGCGATTGGCGCGCGAAAGCAGGTTCTTCGGCGCAGGAACCGGCGCGTCGACGCCGGGTGCCGACATCGACGGACTCGCGAAACGGCTCGAAGGTGTGGCGGGAGTCATCGATGTCCCGACTGCTCGGCGACGTCCTTAGGCTGCCGCCGCGCTCGCGTTAGGCTTGACTTGACGCTCGGCGCGCAGCCAGCGTTCCAGAACCAGCAAGTGCCATAACATCCGTGCCCGACGCTCGTCGCGCGCGCCGTCGATTGCGCCACGAACGGCGTCCGCGTTGATCCACCCCTCGTCGTGCAGTGCTGAATCGCTGAACGTGCGAGCCAGCATCGGGCGCCATCGTCCGAGTATCCAGTTTTCGACCGGGATCGTGAAGCCCCGCTTGCGCTCGTCGGCGACGAAATTGCCGATGCGGCGTCGCGCGATATCGCGGAGCACCGCCTTGAGACGACCGTCCTGTAGTCGAGTAGAGATCGCGAGCTGCGCGGCGTACTCCCACAGTTCGTGATCGAAGAAGGGTGAGCGCGCCTCGAGCGCGTAATGCATTGTCGCACCGTCAACCTTCGTGAGATACTCGCTCACGAATTGGTGCTTGAGATCGTAGTTCAGATAGTCGTAGAGCACGCGACGAGCGCCGTCGACCGACCACGGTATTTGGCGTGCTTCGACTTCCACATTATGCAGCCTCGGACCCAGGATGCCCAGATCGCGCATTTGCGGCAACCCGTCGTGCGCGCTGACAAAGGCGCCGAGCCCACCGGTCACGTAGTCGATCAGATGCACGGCGCGCCTTACCGGACCGGTCTCGGGCAATCGGCCGCGCAGCCGTCGCCAGACCGGCCCCGCTTCAGGTGGAAGCACCGACGCGACGCGCTGCACGCGCGCGAGAAGGAGGTGCCGCGGATAACCGAGAAAGACGTCGTCGCCACCATCGCCGGTGAGCAGGACCTTTACATTGGCGCGCGCGACAGCCTGCGATACTCGGAGCATGCCTAACGCAGACGCACAGGCGAAGGGCTCCGCGTACGCTGTCACGAGCGATTCGATCTCGTCCGGTTCGTCGTCGCGAAGCGGCAGGATGTGATGGCGGATGCCTAACTGCTTGGCGCAGCGCCCGGCGAGCGCAGACTCGTCGGCGGCAGAGCCCGGGACGCCGACAGTGAACGCTTCGACGTCACCGCCGGACTGTCGGATTGCCCAGCAGACGAGCGCTGAATCGACGCCGCCAGACAGCAAGGCTCCGACCGGAACGTCTGCGTGCAGACGCCGCTCAGTGGCCGCGAGTAGAAGTCGCTCGGTGTCCGCGACGGCGGCGTCGAACGCGATGCTCGGGTTATGTGAAGGAGCAGGGGACGACCAGTAGCTGCGCAGCTTCGGCTCTGAACCGGGGCGCCACTCCAGAATCGTCGCCGGAGGCACCTTTCTCACGCCGGCGAAGATCGATCGTTCCTCACTCACAAATCCGAATTCGAGAAACTCACCAACAGCCAGCGGATCCAGCTCGCTCACGATGCCGGCCGATCGTAGCGCACGGGCGTGGGACGCGAACGCGAGGGTGCCATTCTGGATGACATACGCGAGTGGTTTGACGCCAAGCCGGTCGCGCACGAGGTACAGCACACCGCGAGCGTCATCCCAGATCGCGAAAGCGAACATCCCGCGGGCTCGCCTAACGAGCTCGTCGATCCCCCAGACACTGTATCCCTTGAGCAGCACCTCGGTGTCGGTGCGGCTGGTGAAACTCACGCCTGCCGTCTCCAACTCACGGCGCAGGTCCCAGAAATTGTAGACCGCACCATTGAAGGAGATGCCAACATTTGCATCCCGGTCGATCATTGGCTGGGCGCCTGCCGAGCTGAGATCGAAGATGGCCAGCCGCCTGTGACCTAACGCCGCGGCGGTCCAGCAGTGCATGCCCTCACCATCGGGTCCGCGCCGTGAGAGCGCGTTCACCAGATGGCGCACAACACCGGCTCCATCACTTGATGGTAAGCCGACGATCCCGGCAATGCCGCACATAGCGTTAGGCCGTTGGCCGGTAGGTGAACGCCTTCAACCTCACGCCCAGGCGTTCGGCCATGTCATCAACAGCGGGACGCAGCCGGCTCTCGTCCTCTGTGTGCAAATACCTCGGCACGTAGCGCCAACACATCGGTGCAAGGTCCTGCGTCCATGGACGCCCGGTTGCTGCCGCGTGTTCCTTGAGTATCTGATTCAAACGGCCGGCCGACCGGTGGGCCGTGATGTTGGCTTCTGCCCATTCCCGCGAGCGAAACTCACCCGATCGCTCGAGGAACGCGCCGAGCTGGCGAGACAAATCGCCATAAGCCAGCAGCATCCCCGTGGCGCTATTGATGTACGCCTTGGATCCGATATGCGCGTCGTGCATCATGCCGACCGGAGAATCGGCGAACAGCGACTCCGCGGTCGCCACACAGGAGCCCTCGCGCCGGCTCAGTAGCAGCGAGACGCGCGAATTGCTCTGATACTCCGCGACTTCTTCGATGCTCAAGTTGGTCCTGATCTCGAGGTCCTGCTTGACTCCGAATGCCCGCGCCTCTGCATGCAACGTATCGGCGCTGCGTTCCGGTGTTGCGATGCCAAGAATGGCCACGCGTACCTTCGGCGACATTCTCCGCAATGCTCTGAAGAGCAGCCAGTGTCGCTTGAAGCGTGAGAAGTTCGCGACCATGAGGAAATCGATCTCCCGCGCGCTGTGCGGCTTGGGTGAATAGGAGCGTGGATCGATCCAATCACTCGCCATGAGGGGCAGTGGGCGAACGGCCGGCGCCGCGATGCGATAGGCCTCAATGTCACTCACGTTCGAAATCCCTAAGAACAACGGATCGTCGCTCAACCCCGCGAAGTTTGCCATGACGGCGTAGTCCGTCGGTGACCAGGAGCTGGCGCCAATCACGATGTACTCGCTGAGCAGGCGCTTCGCGTCGCTGTGAGCGAGCAGACGCATGAGGTTGTACTCGAATGCGGTATAGAGAACCCCTTTCTCACCGTTCGCCGCAGGAGCCTTCAACACCAGGCTTGTTGACAGTTCCGGCGAAGCGAGATCGAAGTCGCTGTAGTATCTCGCCCACCCCAGCTTTCTCGTCCGGCAGAATTCAGTTTTCGCGCCCCCAAAGTACGGTGCCACTATTGACGCTAGCCTGCGGCGTGCAACCGTGCCGCTGGCGCGACGGCAGGCCATGAGCGCGTGCTCGACGCGACGCTCTTCGGATGAAAGAGAGTTGGACGCGAACAGCACCCTCCCCCAACTCTCGGCTCTCACAACGGGCCCAAACTCTCGCAGGCGTCCGTGCCAGTGCGCCGACACGCGCGTTTTCATGCGACTCAACACTGCCAGTCGGCAGCCGCCGTGGCGATGACCGGCCAAGCTGCCATCGCCGGACTGAAATCAGCCGGTTCAGACACGATTTCCATAGGTCAGATAAGGATGCGGGGTAGTCTCGCCCGAGACTACCCCGCTTGCCAGCGTCAGAACCCGTGCCAGGAGCTACTTCCGCACGTTCGCCGTCATTGCTACAAGCTGTGTCCAGTTGACTCCTGGTGTGGCACCACCGATTCCTACCTTCAGGAACAGGCTGGCCAATGACAAGCTCCACTGCCCGCCGATCGGCACCGGATTGACGAAACCCAGAGAAAGTGCAGTGGGCGTGTAGCTGTTGCCGAGGGGCATCAACAAGCTTGAACCAACGAAGACGTTACCGGCGAATACGTATGGATTCGACAGGTGCTTAGCGAGCGCCCCAGCGCCCATGGCCTCGGCGCTATGTAGGTTGTAGCGCGATCCGCCGCCAATGTTGTTCCTAAACGTGAATCGGTTCTTGTACTTCGTGAATGAGCTCAAGGTTATGTAGGTCGTTGGCACAAACCCGGTGTTGTGCTCGATCCAGATGTCATCGAGTCCGTCCAGCAGCTGGAACATGCGGCCATTCGTTCCTAGCCCGCTCGCTCCAATGTTGGTCATCAGGTTGTGATGCAGCGCTACGCGGCGCATCGAAAGGGCGTTTCCGTAGTGCTCGACCAGATTGAATGCGCCGGCTGAGTTGTCAATGTGGTTATATCGCACCGTGACGTCTTGCACGATGCACCACGGATAGGTCGTGTCGAACGAGCCGAGGACAATGGCAAAGCCCACTTGGCCGTCCACCCAGTTGTTCTCGAGGATATTGGCCTCAAAGAGCACGCGCTGCGCGTTTTTCAGCTCGAAGAGGTTCTTGACGGTCCACAGGCCTTTCCAACTCATGGGCCGATAGAGGTAATTCCGCCTGATCGTGATATCGCTCGGCACCAAGTTTTGAATAAAGGGTGCCGACCCGCCAAAGATGATGGTCTCCCCGGAGGCCTCGAGACGGTTGTTTTCAATCCGATACGGCCCCGGCCCATTCCATTCCGCGATTGCCTGCGCATCAAAGCCGCGACCGTGACACTCGAGCAGCTGTGATTCGACGATTGCAGTGCGGGCCGAGTTGAGCGCAACGCAGCGCTTGAGATTCACGCTGGGCTGGCCGTGAATGTAGACGCGGTCGAGGATGATGTCGGATGGCACTTGGCTCAGCTGCTTTTGACTACCGGAGCCATCGCCTAACAGCACGAGGCCGTTGTGCACCCACGTGAGATTGGGAACGACCGTCATCTCGATTCCGACGATGCGCCAGCCGCTCGCACCCGCCTGCGTGCGCAATACTTCGGTGACGGTACTGGCAACCAGCTTTGGCATCGCGGCCGCGTGCTGCGCGTAGTTGATGCGCGTGCCTAACGGCGGCAAGGAGCTGAGCGCGGACGTTCGAACGGTGATCCATCCGTTCGCTGCCGTTCCCGGCTTCGCCGGGAGGATGTACGGGCCTCCGGTGAAGGTTGCGCCCGCGTCGATCACGACCTCGTCACCACGCTGCGCTGCGTTGAGCGCGTTCTGCAGATTGTCTCCCGCGTGCACTGCGATCGTCTTTCCCGTGGGAGCTCTCCAGCTCACGTCCACCGTGGCGAGCGGGAGGGTCGGCGGTATCGATGGAACGGGCCCTGATGGAGGCGGCGTAGGGGGCGGCTGTGTCGGCGGTGGCTGCGTCGGCGGCGGAGTCAGCAACGTGACAGTAATAGTTGCGACGCCAGTGATTCCTGCCGATCGCGCTGCGATCGTTGCCGTGCCTGCGTTCAACGCTTTGACGACACCTTGCGGCGAAACGCTCACGAAACTCGCGCCGCTCGCCACCGACCACGTAAACGCTGCTGCGACGGGCTGCCCGGAGGAATTGTAGGCAGTCGGCGTTAGGCGAATGCTGTCACCTCTGGCCACGCTGTTCGTCGCCGGCGACACCTTGATTGTGGCGATCGTCGGACTTGGTGGCGGAGTCGTTGGTGGTGGTGTGGGTCCTGGCACGCCAGGGACGCCGGGCGTCGTCCACAGAACTTTCTGTGACCACGGAGCCGGAGAAGCACAGTTTTGTAGTTGCGCTTTGGCGCCCGGCGTTAGGGTGATTCCTTTGACCGTAAAGCACCCACCGACGCCATTTGCCAGGCGCTGATTCGCGTCGTATGACCATCGCGAAGCAGGCTTGCGCGTGCACGGGACGATCGCGATGGCCGAGCCGACCTTCGGAACCTCGCCGTAAGCTCCGATGCAGGAGTTGAAAGAGGTTCGAATTTCACCAGCGCTCGTGAACTTGAGCAGCTGCTTCGGACTGGAACCGCAGTTCGCGATGATGACGGGGTTGCCGACGATTGTGTTGTTTTCGGCAATCGCTAGGCAACGCGTGGGAGCTGCGGCGATCCGAACTTGCTGAACGGTGTTGGGAAGAAGGCCGGGCGCTGCAGCTCCCGGTGCACGGTCCATCGCGTCGACGCCGCGATCTTTTTTGGCAGCGACTTCTTCCAGCGAAAAGTTGTTCGGGTTTAGAGGAGCATCGTCCTGGGACGAGCAGGCGATGCTGAAGAGGGATGCCCCGAGGAGGGAGGCCCGCAGAGCGCGAGCGATCAGGGCACGAAACGCGGGAACGAGCTGCTGCGAACGCGGCAAATTGGAATCCTCGCAAAGGTTCGTTCGGCGGCTCGACTAGCGTTGCGCGCAGGGAAGCACGCAGTAGCCTCGTAGCTTTGCGTCACCGGCTTTCGCCGGCTTTGCCTTTGTCGCGGGCCCTCCGCGAGGAAGACCGCGATCCTGCCGATCAGTTGTCTGTCGTGCGCTGGGTGAAGAGCGGTCACTCTGTCCCCACGACTAGGTCAGAGCGTCGCGGCGAAACTATCGACGCTCGCGTGCTAAAGTGAAGTGCCTGTTTGCTGAAGTCGCCGTGATTCTACTCGCGCAAAAAATTCGCGCCGTGATCTACATCACACGAACTGCTGTGAAGCGGTAAATAGGTCGCGTTAGGCGGAAGCGATTCGGTAATTGTGACTCACTCACGAATCACAAATGCGCGCGATACACATTTGCAGCGCGCCGCGATGAGCGCTCAGCTCGTCGCTCTGTCTAGATATTCAGCGAGGAAATCGCGTGGTTCGACGGCGCGCGCGATCGTTCCGCGCCCGAGCGCTCGAAGCCACAGATCGAGCAGCATCAGCCGCCAGATCGTTCCCGAGTGATCGCGGCGATGCGCGCGATGTTCACTGACGATTCCTCGCACGCGAGCGGGATCATAGAACTCGTAGATCGCCGACGACGGCGACAAGAGCTGATCGATGCGATGCGAGAGCTCGCGACGGAACCAGCGACCAAGCGGGACGCCAAAACCTTGCTTCGGTCGAGTGAGCACAGTGTCTGGTACCGTGCCTTCGATCGCCTTTCGCAATAACCACTTCCCAACGCCGTCGCGCATCTTGAGCGAGGAAGGGAGCGACACCGCGAATTCGATCACAACGTGATCAAGCAACGGAACGCGCGCTTCGAGCGACGGTGCCATACTCATCCGGTCGACCTTGGTGAGGATGTCGCCCGGCAGGTACGACAGAAGGTCAACAACCATCAGCTGCGTCGTGAAGTCACGCGCGCCGGCTTTGTTGAAGACATCCTCGAGGATGTGATCGATTGTCGGATGTCGCTCGGCGATTTCGTCACGCATGACTCCGCCTTCGCTCGCTCGCACCGGAGCGGTGACAGTCGATGCATAACGACCACGCTGAGAACGCGCGAGATTGAGCAACCAATTGCGTCCTGGCGCAACGAGCGGCAGCGCCGACGCCAGCGCGCGCACGCTTCCTCGCAGCAGCGAAGGAAGTTGCGGAACACCGGAAAGCGTTTCGATGTAGCGCGTGTATCCGCCGAAGCCTTCGTCGCCGCCATCGCCTGAAAGAACGACAGTCACATCACGCCGAGCCAAACACGAGACGAGGTATGTCGGCAGCGCTGACGAGTCACCCATTGGTTCATCGAACGCGTGCACGACGTCGTCCACGAGTGAATCGGCGTCGGGATCCACAATCAACGCTGTGTGATTCGTATCCAGCGCGTTGGCAACCTCAGCAGCGTACGGCGACTCGTCGAATGCTGCTTCGCGGAAACCGATCGAGAACGTGAGCGGCCGCGAGTCCATCTGCCGTCGCATCGACGCGACGACAGCGGAAGAATCGATTCCACCCGACAAGAAGGCGCCGAGCGGCACGTCCGATTCGAGATGGATGCGCACGGACTCGTCGATCAGACGCCGGAGCTCAGCGACTGCTTCGCGCTCCTCGATCGCTCGCTCAGGTCGAGCAGGGGACCAGTATTCGCTTTCAACGATCCCGGCCTCCCGCGTCCACGTTAGGCGATGACCAGGCGCCAGCTTGCGCACTCCGCGAAAGATCGAGGCCGGATGCGGGATGTAGCCGAACGCGGTGTAGGCCGCGACGGCGTCCGGATCGATCGTCGCCGCGAAGTCAGGGAGAGTGAGGAAGCTCCTCAGCTCGGAGGCGAAGGCGAGGCCGCCGCTCGGGTGCGGCCAGACGTACAACGGTTTGATGCCGAGGCGATCGCGCGCGAGCAGAAGACGCTCGCGTTTCTCGTCCCAAATCGCGAAGGCGAACATGCCGCGCAGCTCGTGCACGACGTCTTCGCCGCGCTCTTCATAGAAATGGACGATTGTTTCGGTATCGCTCGATGTGGCGAGCCGATGTCCTGCGACTCGCAGCCGCTGGCGCAGATCGCGGAAGTTGTAGATTTCACCGTTGAACACGACGCGGACGGTTTCGTCCTCGTTCGCCATCGGTTGATGACCGCCGGCGACATCGATGATCGAAAGGCGCCGCATGCCGATGCATGCCGCCGAACCGACGAAATACCCGGCGTCATCGGGGCCGCGGTGACGGATCGCGTCGCACATGCGACGCAGCAACGCGCCGGCATCGGGAGTGTACCGTTGGATTCCGGCGAAGCCGGCTATCCCGCACATCGTACTCGAGGTTTTGCCAATCGTTAGGTCTGCAAGAGCCGCGGCACTGATGCAGTCGATTTGACGTCGCGACGCTCAGCGGTGCCCAGCTGCGGGGCTTGATCGCTCGGAGCGCGACTGACACGGCCTCGTAGTCGTGCACCCAGCATGCCAGTGCGATTACTGGGCTGAATCACTTCACCAACTCCATCACATTAACCGTTGCGTAGTACCTGAGCGCCGGAATGTTGCGAAGAATCGTGGCGTCCCATTTGTAGCACCGATGAATAAGGCGCCGCCTCAGGGCGGGGACGACGTTGACGAGACCCGTCGTCGGCAAAGTGAATTCTTTGACTCGAGACGACGAAAAACCTTTGGCGTAAGCGGACAGCTCGCTTTTCGTTAGCGGTCGCTCGTAAGGCGACACGTGAGGCGCTCTGTAGGGAATGAGTTTGCGCACCACCTTCAATAACCGCGAGCTCCGTACTGGCTCTTGAAAGATCGCGCGTCCGCCCGGCCGCAGTAGCCTCAGCACTTCACGTGCCGACAGAGCAAGGTCCAAGTGATGTAGGATGGCGATACCGAACACAATGTCCACGGAATTGTCCGGTAAAGGCACTTCGTGCGCCGAGCCGACGATGAATTCCACATCCCCACGAACGTTGTTCACCAGGAGTCGCTGCTGCGCCACGTTGATGAGGTCCGGCGAAATGTCGAGTGCTTTCACCTTGGCAGCACGGCGCGCCAGAACGACGGTGTTCAACCCGTCACCGCATCCGTACTCGAGCACTGTTTTTTGGCGTGCGTCACCTAGCAGGTGATAGCAGTACTCGAGCGGATAGTACGTATGCTCGGGGGGATTGAGATAGCGCACGATCTGCTGTTCATCGGATCGCAGGCCCGTCAGATCGACGTGCATCGCTTCCGACGCGCTCCTCTCCACCTCTGCGCGCTCGCGCTCATTCATGATCGACGCCATGCTATCGCTCCAGCTCGCACCGGTAAATGGGATCATGGCAGCCTGCGAAAGAAAACAGGCTAGCGCCGGGGCGCGGTATGCGTACCCAAGAAAGCATGGCGAAATCTTGCCGGCAGCCGAGCCTATGCCAAGTCAAGTCGAGGTTAGATCACCACCCGGTCACGAGAAGCGGTTGCCCGATGACGCATGCGCCCCACTATGAGATCCGGTTACCGCACGTTGGCCAGCTTGGTCTGAAGCGTCGGGTAGTCCACTCCAAGGCCGGCGAACGGACTGGTACTGCCTAACGACCAGTTCCCGCCGGGCCAGATTGGATTCATGAAGCCCACGGTCGTAATGCTTGACACGCGCACGCTGCCGCTGGGGATGGGCGCTGTAGCGGAGGCGACAAATCCATTTCTCGATACGAGATATGGTGTAGTTAGCTGAGCTGTATTCGCAGCATCACCCTGTCCGGTGCTCGCAAACCAATTGTAGGTGGCACCTCCACCCAAGTTGTTACGGAACGTGAACCGCGCCTTTTTCTGCGCACCGCCAATGTCCACATATCCGATCGCGCCAAAACCCGTGTTGTTCTCAATCCAGACATCGTCCACGTTTTCTTGAACAATGAAGAGCTTTCCGTTCAATCCCAAGCCTGGGGCGCCCACACCCGTGACAAGGTTCTGCGCGATTTTCACTCGTCGCATTGGCTGCGCATTGCCGTATTTCGGAAAGAGATTGAATGCGCCGGCAACATTGTGCACGTGGTTCCACTGAAAGGTCAGATCCGAGATGATGCACCAGCTACATGGGTTGTCAGCCGTACCGAGGACGATTGCGGAGCCGGCTTGGCCATCCACCCAGTTGTTTTCGAGAACGTTCTCTTCGAAGAGAATCCGCTGTGCGTTCTTGAGCTCGAACAGATTCTTGACGGTCCAAACGCCCTTCCAGGTCATCGGCCGCGTTAGGAAGTTGCGTCGGATGGTAATGTCGCTCGCGACCATGTTCGGGATGCTCGCGATCGCACCACCGAATATGATCACTTCAGCGCCTGCCTCGAGATGGTTGTTCTCAATCAGGAACGGACCCGGGCCGTTCCACTCAGCGATTGCCTGACTGTCGAAGCCTTTGCCATGGCATTCGAGCAGGTGGGATCCGATAACCGCCGTATGCGCGGAGTTCATCGTGACACAACGGATCGTATTCGTCTGCGGGTGCGCATGGACGTATGAACGATCGACAATGAGATCGCGCGGTGTCTCGGCGAGTGACGTCTGAGTGTGATCGCCCTGACCGAACACGAGAATGCCTTGCTGCCGTGCGCTGAGCGGGCCATTGGCCACATTTGTGCCGACCGTAATTTCCAACCCAACTAGGCGATACCCGCTTGGCGCCGTCCGATAAGCCGTCGAGAGTGCAGGATAAACGTTAGGTGAGACGATCTTCGGCATCAGCGCGGCGTGAATCGCCGGGTCGATGCGGCTGCCTAACGGCGGCAGCTGTGACAGGGCTGACGTGCGCACGACGATCCAGCCATTCGCCGCCGTACCAGCCTTCGGCCTGAGCTCGAAGTTACCGGTGAACGTGGCGCCCGCCTGCAGCACGATTTCGTCACCGCGCTTCGCGGAATCCAGGGCCGCTTGCAGGTTGCCGCCGGCGTTGACAGTCAGCGTGCGAGTGGTCGTTGGCCAGCTGACATTGACGCTTGCCTGTGGAAGCGCCGGCGCGATCGACGGCACTGGTCCCGTCGGCGGCGGTGACGGCGGTGGTCCCGCGACAACGGTGACCGTCACGCTGCCTGATTTACCACTATTCGAACCGGTGATGTTCGCCGTGCCGGCCGACACCCCGGAGATGAGTCCATTAAGTGAAACCGTTGCGACAGCCGCGTTCGACGACGACCAGAAGACCAGCGCGCCCGGCACGGTGGCGCCGTTGGCATCCTTCACAATCGCCGAAGCCTGCACCGACTGACCCACCGTTAGGCTGGTCGCTGGCACTGAGACAACCACACTGCCCGTGGCCGGAGCCGCGACGTGGACAACGAGCGATCCGGTCTTACCGCCAGCCGTCGCAACAATGGTTGTCGAACCGGCTGCGACAGCCGTCACGAGGCCGCTCGCGGAAACACCAGCCGCGGCCGCATTGGATGTCGTCCACGTGATCGTCCGTCCTGGCAGCACGTTGCCAGCGGCATCCCGCGCCGTAGCCGTCGCCTGCGTCGTCTGGCCTGGCGTTAGGCTTGTGCTGGCGGCGCTCACTGTAACCGTCGCCACAGCTGGGAGCGAGGCGCCGGCGACGGACAAGCTGGCCGTGCCGTTCTTCCCTCCGCTCGACGCCGTGATCGTCGCCGAGCCGGCAGCAATGCCCGTGACGAGGCCGCCGAGACCCACGCTGGCGACGGTCGGCTTGGAGCTGGACCAGCCGATCGTGCGGCCGGTGAGAATCGTTCCTAACGAGTCGCGTACCACTGCCGTCGACGCCGATGTCTGCCCCGTATTGATGCTCGTCGGGTTCAGCGTCAGCTGAACCGAATAGACGGGGAGCGGGGCAGGCGCATTGATCGTCAGCGTTGCCCAGCCGACGATCCCATCAACCTTCGCGATGACGAGCCCAGAGCCAGGCGCGATCGCGCTCACAAGGCCGGCCGACGACACCGACACGAGCTGCGGGTCTTCAGTCGACCAAACAGCCGTCTTCCCGCTGAGAACGTTGCCGTTCGCGTCGCGCGCGGTGGCAGTTGCCTGAGTGACCTCACCCATCAGGAGCGACTGGCTGTTGAAGGTCACCATGACGCTCGCAACTTGTGCCGGAGCCGGTGCGGATACCGTTAGGCTCGCGCTGCCAGAGCTGCCCGACGACGTAGCTGCGATCGTCGCGCTACCTGCGCCGATGCCGGTTGCGAGACCAGTGGACGAAACCGTTACAACGGCCGGATTCGACGAGCTCCACGAGATCGCCGCGTTTGCAACGACGCCACCATTCGATGTAACGACCGCGCTGAGCTGCTGCTTGCCGCCGATCTGCAGTTGCGCAGAGGACGGAGAAATGGCGACCGAAGTGACCGCGGTCGAAATGACCGTGATATTTGATGTAGCCGAGAAGGGACCAGAGCTCGCGGTTATGTTCACCGAGCCGGCGTTGACTGCCGTCACAACGCCTGTTCCCGAGACGCTCGCGATGCTCGGGTTCGCCGAGGCCCACGAGACGGACTGCCCAGGAATGGCGTTCCCATTCTGATCGCGAACTTCGGCGATCAGATGCGCGCTCTTGCCTAACGAAATCGTCGCCGACGCCGGAATGATTGCGATAGAACTCGGCGTGGCGCTGATGACGGAAATGGGAAGCGAACCGACCTTCGAATCGATGATGGCGTGAATCGTGGTGCTGCCGACGATGAGACCTACAATCGTCCCGTCTGACGCGACCTGCGCGACCGACGGGTTCGAACTGGACCACGCGACTGGCCGGCCCGTGAGGATGGCGCCATTGGCATCGCGCGCGGTCGCGACTGCTTCCAGTCGTCCGCCGAGCGGCACGCTGTTCGATGGCGCGGTCACGACGACCGACGCTGCGGGAACCGCGAATACGTTCACCGTCGCTGACGCTTTGCGCGCATCGAGGGCGGCGGTGATAACAGCGGCGCCCTTCACGCGACCCATGACTACGCCGTCCATCGACACACCCGCCACAGCCGGATTCGAAGAGGACCAACGTACCCGTGGGTCCTTTATGAGTTTGCCCCTGGCATCGCGAACCAGCGCGCTAAGTTGCACGGACTCGCCAGGATTCAAGCCGGAGTTCGCGGGCGTCACACTGATGCTTGCTGCCGGATTCGGGAGTACGCGTGCGAGCGCTGTCGCAGTCATGCCATTCACCACGGCGCTCAGCGTTACGTCGCCGGGCTGCAGCGAAACAACCAGTCCGTCCTCTGTGATCGGCGCCACTGTGTTATCCGACGTGGACCACGTGGCGTTGAGGCCGCGCACGCTCCCTGTCGGCGAGAACAGCGTCGCCTCGAGCTGCAGCGAATCGCCTAACGTGATTTCGGCGATGCCAGGGACGATCGTCAGCGCCAGCGTGCCGGCCTGCACGAGAACCGT
This sequence comes from Gemmatimonadaceae bacterium, assembly GCA_036555845.1. Classification (GTDB taxonomy): domain Bacteria; phylum Gemmatimonadota; class Gemmatimonadetes; order Gemmatimonadales; family Gemmatimonadaceae; genus DASYRX01. The sequence goes on from DATBKN010000424.1 coordinate 15,731, forward strand.
CGCCGTGTCCACGCTGATCTGCGAACCCTGGCCGACCATTGCGACGACGCGCGCGTCGCCGACAGCGACGCCGGTTACGAGACCTACGCCGTCAACACTCGCGATGCTTGGCGTTAGGGAGCTCCAGCGAACCGTCTGATCGGTTCGCGCCGCGCCCTTCGCGTCCAGCACCGTAGCAGTCAGTGCGACCGTCGACCCAACATCGACGGAATCAAGCCCCGGTGTGATCGAGATCGAAAAACGTTCGGCCGCGGGCTTGTTGCCCGGGTCCATCGACTGCTGCTGATCGCAGCCAACCACCATTCCCGCCAGCGCACCGACCAGCACGATCGAACGAGTTAGTGAGCTCCGAACCATTTTCGTGCCTCCGAGGGCCTTTCGGCGGCCCGGCCCGCGTGGCGCGGTGTTTTGCGCTGTAGCGCCGTGGCTTTGCGTCACCGGCTTTCGCCGACTTTGCCGTTTCGGTTGTCCTCCCGGGTCGGGAGGGAGCGAGGCAGTCACTCTCGCGTCGCCCATAAGACGCGGTACGCTGGAGCTCGTAACAGCGTATCGCGTTGGGATTAACTAACTTAGCTCTCTCAAAGAGCATGACTCAGATCACCAAAACCATGTGTGGAAACCCCGATGCGGAAGGCACCTTTCCGCGCTCTTATCGACCGCCGTCACGCTCAGGAACAGGCCCATTCCCGCCACTACTTTTGGGTGGCACTGTGCGCTAATGAGGGGCTCTGCTTTTTGCGTGACGAGTCCCCGGACGCTTGTTTTCGGCCTACTTAGGTCCGCAGCTTGCAACCGACCTTTGGCTTCTGGCGCGCCGCCGGAGTACTAAAAGCCCACCGAGGAGCAGTTCTTGAGAGCGATTTCGCGCGGCTGGCGATCGTCACGCGGTTACGCGGCACCGGCTGCTGTCGCGGCACCAGTGGCCGCATCGCCGACAGCTCCGCGCCTAACGAGTCAGCCGGTTGTCAGCGCCGCACCAAGTACGTTCGTATGGCCCTGGCAGAATGTGAAGTGGAACATCGCCTTCATCGGCTTCTGCCTCTACTCCGTTGCGGTCATCACGTACCTCGCGCCGATAGGCCAGGCGGCGATGATCCTCGCCTTGTTAGGCCTCATCTTCGGCGCAGACCGCATACGCTGGCCGGCGCCGCTCATCTGCTTTGCTGCCTACTACTTTTGGGCTGCCGCGACGTACCCCGCCTCTCCGTGGGCCCCCGTCGTGAAGCACGAGCTGGTGCTCATCGGCCGCGTCGCGCTCATCTTCCTCGTCGCGGTGAACGTCCTGACGGAGCGGTCGCGGCTCCGGTTTTACGTCTTTCTCACGCTGGCCGCGTATGGTCTTTACCCCGTGCGCGGCGCCGTTTTCAATCAGTTCATCTACCACGCCGGATTGCAGGGCCGCATCGCATGGAACGGCATGTTCGCCAACCCTAACGATTTGGCGGCACTGCTGATGTTTCCGCTCGGCCTTGCCGCCGGGTACATATACGCTGAGAAACAGAAGTACTTCCGCGTGGCGGCCTTTGTGGGCACCGCCGTGATCTCGCTCATTGTGTTCATGACGCAATCACGTGGCGCCATCCTCTCACTCGCCTTCTTTGGCCTCTGGACGCTCGCACGTCAAAAACGCCGCCTTCGCATGCTGCCTGCTCTCGTGGCGGTCGGCGTCGTCGTCGCGATTTTCGCCCCAAGCGGCGTCTGGACGCGCATGAAAAAGATCACCAGCGCCACAACCGCTGGCGAGCTCAAAGAGGCGGGTGACCAGGGGTCGGCCGAACAGCGCTTCGAGATCTGGAAGGTTGGCATTCGCATCTCAGGCGACTATCCGATCACAGGCGTCGGCCTCGGCGCGTATTCCTACGAGCATTGGAAGTATGCGCGCAGCGTGCAGGAAGGCTTCAAGCGAACTGCCCAAGGCAAGCGGGACGCGCACAGTTCCTATATCACGGCATTAGTCGAGACTGGAGTCGTTGGCTTTGTCTTTTGGATCGGGATCTTCGTGACAACATTCAGGACGGTGCTGCGCGCTCGGCGCGCTGCCAAAGTCAGCGATCCGGACGGCGAGAGACAATTATTCTTCGCTCAGCTCGGGATGATGGCCTTTGGCGTCGCCGGAATCTTCGGTTCGTGGACAGGCACTCCGCACACGTACATGGACGTGGCCATTCTATACAGCCTCTCCGTGATAGCCTTGGAAAAGCACCGCGAACGAAGCATGCTACCTCAGGTGGCGCGCGTCTGACGAGCGACCCCGCTGACTCTGGCCAGCAGCAAAAACGCTAGACCATAACCTAACGCGCCGAGTGGTACCGACGTCCAGAGCGCGCCGGGCCTAACGAGCAGCATCAGCGCCGCCATCGCGAGCGTTGCAGCCGCGGGCAGCCACAGCTGTCGCACGTCGATCGTCGGGTAGCCGGCGCGTCCCGCCGCGCGCGCTGCCAGCCACAGTCGGATGAATTCAGTCGCCGCGGTCGCCACCGCGGCGCCCACGAGGCCAAACGACGGCACGAGCGCGACGACGATGATCACGTTCGAGAGCGCCGTCAGCGCGTTCACTCGCAGCAGCGCGCGTTCCTCGCCCGCCGCGATCAGCGCCACGACAGGCATCTCGCGAATAGCGGCCAGCGGCAGATACCACGCGAGGATGCGCATTGCCGCGACGCCACCTGCGAATTGATCGCCGAACACTGTGCCGAGGATCTGATCGGCGACAAGCGCCGCGCCGACTCCAGCAGGCAGCGCAAGCGAAAAGGCCTGGAAAACCGAGCGTTGGAAAACGCGCGACCGCTCATTCACATCATTGTCGAGCCGTGCGAGAACGGGCATCACCGTGTGCGCGAACGCCACGATCAGATTCGCGCCGAATGCCACCAGCGTATAAGCCGCGCTGTATAGCCCCGCCTCGGCGCGCCCGCGAACAATGCGAATGAAGACGAGGTCGAAATTGAAGAGCAGCAGGCCGAGGAGCGTGAACATCACCAGGTGTCGAGCGCGATCGAACGTGGGACGCGCGACAGCCCAGTCGAAGCGCACCGGCGTGCGATAGCCCAACCGCCGCAAACCGATGATCAAAAGCAGTGTGAGCAGCGCTTGCCCGGCGAAGGTGGCGAAGGGCACGTAGCCGATGCGCGTCGCGTCGCGCACGAGCACCAGAATGAGCAGGAGCGTGAGCGCCTCACCGAGCGTGCGCGAGACGCCGATCCAGCCGGTTCGCTCGAGGCCGAGATGCACCCAGCGCGCGCTCGCCGCCGCCAGCGGAAGCGTGAGCGCGTAACCCGCGAGCAGGACGCCATCGGGCTGTGGCAGCGCGACGACCGACACGCCGATCGTCAGCAGCGTTAGGCCGACAGCCAGGCCAATGCGCGCGGCGAAGACCGGTCCAACCACGTCGTCCAGCCGGTCGCGCGAGCGCGCCACCAACGGTACGCCAACGAGCTCGACGCCGGCGTCGGCCAGCTGTGTCAGGTACAGCAGGATCGCCGTCGCGAACGCAATACTCCCGAAGAGCGCCGGTCCCAGCGTGCGGGCCAGATACACGGTGGCCGCGAACGCAGCCAGGCGAGCGACCGCCTCGCCACCGCCTAACGCCGCAAACCGAGCGCCGATGCCGCGCTCGGGCATCTTAGATGTAGCCTAACGCGGCAAGCCGGCGTCGTACCTCGTCTTCCTGTGGCATATTTGCCGCCGCGTCGTCAGGCGGAATGATGCCGATGAGCTCCAACGAGCGGATGACTTTCCACGCGGCGCTGGAAACGGGCTCGAGGTCGGCTCGGATGTGCACCTCGGGTTCGAGCGGCTCTTCGTACGGCGCGTTGACGCCCGTGAACTCGTCGATCTCGCCGCGCCTGGCGCGCGCATACATCCCATCCACGTCCCGCGCAGCCGCGACCTCGACGGGACACTCGACGTACACCTCGATGAAGTTCGTCGTGTTGTGACGAACCTCGGCCCGCGTACTGCGATACGGCGATACCGCGGCGCAAATCGCGAGCACGCCGTTGCGCGAGAGGAGCTTCGCGACATAGCCGATGCGGCGCACGTTTTCCTCGCGGTCTTCTCGAGAGAACCCGAGACCACGCGACAAGCTCTCGCGCACTTCGGCGCCATCCAGCAGCTCCGCGCTGCATCCGCGCTGAAGCAGCTGGTCGTAAACAGCGCGCGCGATCGTCGACTTTCCGGAGCTCGGTAAGCCGGTAAACCAGAGGACGGCGCCTTGGTGTTCCACGGTTACAGTCCGATGATTGGCCACCAGTATCGAATCACGACGATCAGAATCAGGATGCAGGCGATTGTCATGATCGATCCGGCTTTGATGAAGTCGCGCGCGCGCAGGTAGCCACTCGCGAACACAATGGTGTTGGGTGCGGTGCTGATCGGGAACGCGAAATCCAGTCCGGCGCCGAATGACGTTGCCAGACACATCGCGACCGGACTCGCGCCGACACGGTCTGCCAGTGTGAATGCTAGTGGAAGCACCGCCGCCACGGCTGCGGCATTGCTCATGAATTCCGAGAGCAGCAGCGAAACGACCGCGGTTCCGACAATCGCCACGACCGGCGAGATGTGGCGATCGCCTAACGTGGAGTCAAGCAGCCACGTCGCGGCACCACTCTTGTCGAGGAGTACGCCGAGCGCGATGGCCCCGCCATACATCAGCACGATGTTCCAGTGCACATGCCTTTCGACGTTCTCCCACTTGAGCACACCCGCGGCAAAGAGCGTCACGGCGCCGAGCAGCGCAATCACTGCGAGGTCGATCTGACGGCCGCCCACGGCGATCCAGGCGCCGATTGTCAGCAGCAGGATCCCCAGTGTAATCCAATGGTTGCGTGTCAGCTTTCCGAGCCTGCCGACCTCGTGCTCCATGACCTCGCGCGCGGCCGCAAACGGGACCTCTTCCCTTGGAAAGCTGAGCCGCAGCACGACGGGCGTGACGAGCACGCCGAGGACCACGACGGGCAGCCCGGCCAGCATCCAGCGCGAAAAGCTGATGCCCAGCCCGTAGGACTGCTGGAGCATGCCTAACGCGAGGGCCGCTCGACTGCTGCCGAGGAAAGACGCATTCGCCCCGATGAGCGCGCCCCATGCCAGCGAGAGAAACAACGTCTTCGCGTAGTTGCTCTCCGGCGGCCGCAACCGCAGCGCCAGCGCGACTTCCACGGCGATCGGAAAGAGCATCGCCGTGGTGGCCTGGTTCGGCATCCACACGGTTCCGAACGCCGCCGCCAGCATCATGCCGTTCGCAAACGCATAAGGCGAGCGCTCGAACTTGCTGAGAAACCAGAGCGCGCAGCGCTTGCTCAACCCGGAGTGAATGAGCGCCCCCGCAATGATGAATATCCCGATCAGGAAGAACACGGCCGAGCTGCCGAACGCGGCGTAGGCTTCGGCAGGTGTCATCGCTCTGGTTAGGCCAAGCAGCGCGACAGCCAGCAGGCCGGTCACGCCGAAGGGGACGAAGTTCGTGATCCACAGAGTCGTGCAGAGCAGCCAGACAGCGAATGCAGTTTTCCCTGCGGGGGCAAGGCCCGCAGGCAATGGTGCCACGTAAATCCACAGCGCGCCCACGACCCCGGCGATGAGCACTGCACCCTGTACCACGTTGTCGATGCGGCGCGTCGGACCCGCTGGCGGCGGCTCCGACGGTGTCCGGCGCCGCTCGCGCGGCCACTGGAATGAGCCTAACGCGGAAGTCGCTGCCGGCGCCGGGTCGCTCGTCGGCGCGCTGCTTTCTGTCACAGTGAGGCGACTATGCGGCTCCGCCACGAGCCTCGCTCTGGCGATCGGCGATGGCGATGTACAGCCGTTCGACGTGCACGTACGGAAGGCGGATCGTTCCCATCAAGCGCCCTTCGTTGATGTCGCCGTGATCGTCCGACCCGCCGCACGTGAGCAGGCCGTAACGCGCGGCAATCCCCTCGAAGCGACGCGTATCGTCCGCCGTGTGCTGCGGGTAATACACCTCGATCGCATCCAACGCCGAGTCGACAAGGTGTTCGATCTCCGCATCGGTCAGTTTGGTGCGAGCCGGGTGCGCAGCGCACGCCACGCCACCGGCCTTGTGAATACGCGCGATCGCCTCCTCAGGAGTGATCTTCACGCGCTGCACATAGCAGCGCCCACCGTCCGCGATGAACTCGGGAGTAAACGCGGCCTTGATGTCAGGCACCACCTTCGCCTCCACCATCGCCTTCGCGACGTGCGGCCGGCCCACGTTCTCGCTGCCGGCGATTTCCTGCACGCGCTTCCACGAGACTGGATAGCCTAACTCGTTCAGCTTCTCCACCATGGCATGCGCTCGCCCCAGCCGGCCCGAGCGGATGCGCGTCAACTCCGCCGCGAACTCCTGATCGCGGTGGTCGATGCCGTAGCCGAGGATGTCCACCTGGCGCTCATTCTCATCGAGCGTGGAAAGCTCGACGGCGGGAATGCACTCGATACCTAACGACTCCGCGGCGTTGAGCGCCGCGGGGACGCCCGCCATCGTGTCATGATCCGTCAACGCGATGGCGGCGAACTTGAGCGCGCGAGCCCGTCGCACGACTTCCGCCGGTGAGTCGCTCCCGTCCGATGCGGACGAGTGCAGCTGCAAGTCGGCGACGAGCGCAGGCATTCCTAACGAGCAGCCGCGGCGGCCTGGTACGCCTCAGTCAGAATGGCCGCGATTTCAGGCCGCGTAAACTCGGCCGGAGGCATTTCACCGTTCGTCAGCATCTCGCGAACCTTGGTTCCGGACAGCGTGACATGGTGTTCCTTGCCGTGAGGACACGTGCGCGCCGACGCCAAATTGCCGCACGTCGTGCAATAAAACGAGTGCTCGAACTTGAGCGGCGTGATTCCCAATTCATGCGCGGGTAAACTGTCTATCAGGATCTGAGCGTCGTACGAGCCGTAGTAATTGCCGACACCAGCGTGGTCGCGCCCGACGATGAAATGCGTGCAGCCATAATTCTTACGCGCAATCGCGTGCCAAACCGCCTCACGCGGACCCGCGTAGCGCATCGCGGCGGGGAAAACCCCAAGCACTACGCGATTCGCCGGATAGTATTTCGACAGTATTGCTTCGTACGTGCGCATGCGGACATCAGCCGGCACGTCGTCAGACTTGGTGG
>DATBKN010000425.1:0-1600 GCA_036555845.1 Gemmatimonadaceae bacterium
GAAAGGACTCTCTGCCATGTGATACGCGAATGGAGGGTGCGAAGGTTCACCGGCCGAACAACCCCTTCAGTCGTTGTTGGATTTCGTTCTGTATGCCGCGGCGTGCCGCCGCGAGGGCATTGATGGTGACGCGAGGCTGCCCGAGCGTGCCGCCCAGATTGGCGGGAAGGATGATGCGGTCGTTCTCGCGCGTGAATCTCGCGAGATCGGTGCCGGCCTGCTCCGAGAGTTCTTGCGAGAGGGTCAGATCCACCATGCCGTCGAGCGCCTGTGATTCAAGCGCGAGCGTTGCTGTTCCGGTGATGTCGGCATCGCGCGAGTGCATCGCGAAGGTGTCAGCGCGAAACACCTGTTTCGCCAATGAGAAGGTCGTATCGATTCGGTCGAACTTGTCGCTTGCCGCCGCCGTATCCGGCGCGGGCCGGCCGAAGAAGAGCACGACGGTGCGAACAAGATCGAGTCTCTTGATCGTTCCGTCGACGATCGATGCTGACCCTTTGCCGTTGGCGTTGGCGAGAGCCGCGGACATATCGGCACCATTCGCGCTGAACGTGCCCTCGCCGCTCAGTGTTCCCGTCACGGTATCCGGCGAGCCGCCGAAGGCAGCAAGCTGTGCGACATCCAGTCCCTTCAGTCGCGACTGCAACGTGACGGACATGCTCTCACCGAGCCGTCCATTGAGAGCACCCTCATAGGTTCCGCCGAACAGTCCGAACGACAGTGGTGCCAGCGCGAATCTGTCGCCATCCATCGTCATCGACCCGGCGAGTTTCGAAAGCTGCACGCCAGCCGCCGTTGCGCTCTCGGCGCTGATCTGCGCCGCCAGTTTCATCGTTGATGGCGACGATGACGCTTGCCGTTTTCCAGTGGGGCGCTCGGGAGAGAAGGCGTCGGCCAGCGCGAGGAGTTCATCGAGATCGAGCTTGTTCGCCCTGGCGCGCAACTTCGCGTCGATGCGAGGCTCGAGGTCGGCTTCGCCGTCGACCTGCAGGGAGGTGCTTCCCGATTCAGCCGTGAAGCTTCGCAGCGTCAGGTGATTGCCGTTGAGCGATGAGTCAGCGGAGACGCGCACCTCGCGGCCACGGCTGCGAATGCGAACGTCTCGGAGCGAGATCTCGCCGATCGAGACCACCTCGACTCCGCCGCTCGCACTTGCGTCTGTGGTGGTCGACGCGCTTTCTTCCGGAAGCGCGAGCGTCAGCGGCATCTGGATCGTGCTGTCGGAGATCACGACGCGTGCGTCCTGGATTCGACGGCTGAGCAGTGCCCGAAGATCCGTTGAGAGATCAACGTTCGCGAGCGTCAATTGCACGGGCTCGCCAACTTCGATTCCGCTGAGCCCGATTCCCGGGCGCGGAAAGAGTTGCCCACGCGCGGCCTTGATCCTTACCGGCTGTCCCAGCCAGGACGAGGCTTGCTGCTCGAGTGCGCGGCGCATCCCGTCGCCGGAGAAGAACACATACATCCCGATAGCAGCGACGAGCACGACAACCACGACGGCCGCAGCGACGATGATCAGAAGCTTGCGCATGGTGGTGCCAGACTACACTGAATCGCGGCCATGCCCGAACTCCCCGACATCCTGCTGTATCTCCATGCG
>DATBKN010000426.1:0-5104 GCA_036555845.1 Gemmatimonadaceae bacterium
GAGTGCGGCGCCAGTCGTGAGGGGTGGTGGCGTGCTGTCGCGGAGCTCGGCGTGGGTGGTGCTTTCAAGGATAAGGCGGCTCAGCCCGGTGAATGGTCGATCGGCGGCACCGCATTCGGTGAGATGCTGCCGAACCACAACAACACCGTCACGCTGGATCCAACACGCAAGGACAAATGGGGTCTGCCTGTTCTCAAGATCGATTGCGCAATGGGTGAGAACGAACTGCGCATGCGCAAGGACATGGCGAACGACATGGCGGAGATGCTCACTGCGTCAGGCGTGAAGGACGTGAATCCGTACGACGGCGAGTACTTCCCGGGCATGGGAATTCACGAAATGGGGACGGCGCGCATGGGCACGAGCCCCAAGAATTCGGTGCTCAACAAGCACAACCAGGTCTGGGACGCGCCTAACGTCTTTGTCACAGATGGATCCTGCATGGCCTCCACCGCGTGCCAGAATCCCTCGCTGAGCTACATGGCGTTCAGCGCGCGTGCCGCGGATTACGCCGTCGCCGAGCTCAAGCGCAACAACCTTTAGCGTCGAAGAGCTACTTCGCCGGCGTCAGCCTGATGTTTCTGTATTCCACCGCGGTGTGATCGCCTTGTAGCAGGATCGGTCCCGGTGCGCCTTCGTTGCTGTCGAGCGCGCCGCCCGTTATGCCGGGGATCACCTCGTCGACAATGACGCTGCGGCCGTTCAACACGATTGTCACGCGCCGTCCAATCAGCGTAATGTCGTACGTCTGCCATTCACCAGGTCCGGTCGACGCGTTCTCGTTAGGCGTGAGGAAGCCGTAGACGCCGCCGATGTGCGTCGATGCCGGCCACTCGCGCTCCGGGCTGTCTTCCACTTGCACCTCGTGCCGGCCGCGCAGATATACACCGCTGTTCCCATTCTTCGGATAACGGAACTCGAGGTGCAGCTTGAAGTCGCTGAAGCTGCCAGTCGTCATGAGGTTGGCGCCGTTCGCGCTGTTCGTGAGCACGCCATTCACGGCGGTCCATTTGCTCGCACTTCCTCCCTGCGTCGTCCATCCCGTTAGGTCCTTGCCGTTGAACAACTCGATAGGCTCACCCCAGACCGGGGCGCTGGCGCGTCGCATCGACGGCGCGCGCGTCGCGGTGAACGTGTGGCTCGTGCCGTTCGGGTTCACGATCGTGCCTGTGAGCCGCTCTCCCTCGATCTTCCCGTCTAGGCGCAGGTCACCATTCCCCTCTTCCCACTGATGCGGGATTGCGAAGTGGAATGCGTTTGCAGCGACGTCGACGCGCGCGATTGGACGCGCGCTGCCGAATTGCCCAACGAAGCGACCGACGAGAGCGTCGCGTCCCGATAACGTGACTTCGAGCCACGACGGATAGGTGCCACTGCTTCCAGTGACGACGAAGTCCCAGCGACCGAGTAGAGGCGAGCTCTGTGCAAGCGCCGATGATCCAGCATAGGTGAGGAGCAGCGCATTCAAGCAGCTAAGGCGGAGTAGACGAGAGCGCATGGCGAATCCGGCAAGGTGGTGATTTGTCAGGTTTCAGTCGACTGACAAGCAGCTACCAACCCTCGCACAGGCATGTCCGTCCAACAAGGGCCACCACCCGAATCGATGAGAAGAATCGGCGTCAGCATCGGCATCTGGCTCATTGCAGGCTCTTTTACTGGGTAGCATCACCTCGACTCGGCGACCGCGCTGTTCAATCCGATGGAATGGCGAGCGGACGAAACCGCGCAAGCTCTGATCGAGAGCGGTGCGATCTCGATTCGACGCGACTCCTCGTCACAGTCGTCCCGTGCGCCGTGCATGACGAGGCCGCATGGGCAGCCCGGCTGCCCGGCGCATTACGCTTTCTTTTCGTCGCTAGTTCAGCACCGGCGCCAAAGGGTCGAGCGTCGCACCAGCTATCGCTTCAGTCGGATCGAATCGCTTTCACGGGATCCGCCGCAGCAGCTCGCCGAGCTGGTATCCAGCACGCCAGAGCCGCAACGCCCAGCAGCAACGCTGTCGCGACGGCCAGCGTGAGCGGGTCGGCCGCACTCACGTCGTACAGCGAGCTTTCAATTCGATGCCGAGCGAGCAGAGCGACGATCAAGCCGAGCGCCGCACCGGGGATGGCGAAGCTCATGCCACGCCGAACAATCATCCCCATCACCTCGCTGCGCCGTGCGCCCAACGCCACGCGGACACCGATCTCGCGCTCCCGTGACGCGACGAGATACGACAGCATGCCGAAGATGCCGACGGCGGCCAGGACCACTGACGCAATCGCGAACCCGCCTAACAGTTGTGTCCAATGTCGCTGCGGCGTCACGGATACCGCCACGCGCTCGTCGATCGTTCCCGCTTCATCGAGGGCGAGGCCGGGATCTATGCTCAGCAGCGCAGCACGCACGGCCGCCAACGACGCTTTCGGCGGACCAGCCGTTCGCGCGAAGAGGTACGCATCCCGCAGGTCCTCCTGGCTCGACGAGCGATACACAGCTTCGCCGCCCTCGGCGAGCCCCTGGTACTTCACGTCGCCGACGATGCCCACGATCGTGTTCGGGCAGGTCTCGCATCCCCCATCGAGGACCTTGCGACCGATGGCGGGCCGATCCGGCGAGTACTTTCGCACCCATTCGCGGCTTACGAGGATGACGCGCTCAGACGTGCTGTCATCGCCCATCGTGAAGAAGCGTCCTTCCAGGAGGCGCACGCCTAACGCTTGAAAGAGCTCCGGGCTGGCAGCCGACCACGGTGCCACCGGCTGCGGAGCTCCGGGGGGAAGCCGGCGATCGGCGATGTCGAAGTTGTTCATGTCGTCGCAGGCGTCCGGCGGTATACACGTCCCGACTCCTACATGCTCGACTCCGGAAACTTGTTTGACTCCATCGATCGCGCGCGTCCAGAACGGGAGCGTCAGCTCGGGACCTCCGTAGGTCGCTCCAGGCAGCGAGACCCGCACGTACAGCACGTGACTCGGATCGAATCCGGTGTCCACCCCCTGGAGCCTAACGAAACTGTTGACGAGGAGGGCCGCTCCCGCGAGAAGAGGGAGCGCCAGCGCAAACTGCGCCGTGACGAGTGCGCCGCGCAGCGCTTGCGTGCCGCGCGAAGCGCCGATTTCGCGGTCACCGGCGCCTAACGACAGGCGCAGTTCGCGCCGGAACACGGAAATCACGGGGTAGAGGCCGATGAGAATACCGGTGAGCGCCGCGATGAGCGCGGCAAAGGCGAAGGCACGAGGATCCAGCGACGCCTCAGCCAGGCGTGGGATGCTGGCGCTCAGCACCATGAGGCCCTTGAGCAGCACCCATGCGAGAGCGAGGCCGAGGACTGCACCGAAAACCGAGACGATGATACTCTCGGTCACGAGCAGACGCGCGAGACGGGCGCGGGAAGCCCCCAGCATCGTCCTGAGAGCGGCCTCGCGTGAGCGGCTGGTGACGCGCACGAGCATGAGCGAAGCGACATTTGCCACCGCGATCAGCAGAACGAGGCCGACAGCTCCGGCAAAGAGCCAGAGCGTCTTTCCCGCGTTGCGGATCATCATCTCGCGCAACGGATAGGGTGTGAGCTTTGCCGCTGTGTCCGGGAATGACGCTGACCACGTGCGAGCCAGGTCCAGGCTCACTCGCGCCAGGTCGCTCCGTGCGGCCTCTCGGGACGTTCCTTCGTTGAGCAGACCGACGACGCGCAGGATGAAAGGTCCGCGCCGCCGCGGCGTGGGGAGCTGCAGCGCCGGCCAGATTTCGCTGCGCGCGCCGGCAAGATCAGTCACTCCGCGAGGCAGGACGCCGACGATCTCGTGCACAACGCCATCGATTGTCATCGTCTTGCCGATCGCTGCCGCCGGATTACTGAATTCGCGAGTCGCGAAGAGATGGCCCAGCACTACCACGTTAGGCGCACCCTGCGCTTCATCCTGCGGAAGGAGGCCTCGACCATTCGCGACGGCGGTCCCGAGCGCCTGAAAAAAGCTCGCCGTGGCAGCGGTAATCTCTGCTCGGCGCGGCGCTGCTGATCCGACGGAAATTGCGACCTCACCAGTGGAGGCGGCACCCACACTCGCGAAGCTGCGCTGCATGGACACGATTCCGCGGTAGTCGGCGTTGGACACGCCGAAGCGATTCGTGGGCGAATTCTGCTCCACGATGCGCATGAGTCTTTCGTCGTTAGGGTATGGCAATCGCGAAATGAGAACGGCGTCCACTGCCGAGAAAATCGCCGTGCTCGACCCGATGCCGAGTGCGAGGACGACAGCGGCCGACACCATGAACGCCGGCGAGCGCCGCAGCGAGCGAAAGGCGTACCGGGCGTCACGCAACGTCTCGTCCAACCAGCGGACCCCACGTGCATCGCGGTGCTCCTCTGTGTGGCGCGCGACGCCACCGAAGTCCGCCAGTGCGCGCCGCCGCGCCTCGCTGGCGCCGAGACCCTTGGACTGCATGAGATCCTTCGTTTCCAGCTCGATGTGCTGGCGAATCTCTTCGTTGAGCTCACGGTCCAGCTTCTCACTTCCGAAGATGGCGCGGACGCGGCGTAATAGGCGGGAGACCCATGTCATAGATGTGCCTCAGGTCGATGTCAGGACGGCTTCGATCGACGCCACGAAGTGGCGCCACTGCGAGCGCTCGAGAGCGAACTGTTTCTTTCCAACGGCCGTGAGCGTGTAGAACTTCGCGCGGCGCCCCTCGTCGCTCGTCTTCCAGGACGCTGTAATCCAGCCACGGTCCTCCAGCCGATAGAGTGCCGGGTAGAGACTCCCCTGCCCCACCGCGAAGGCGTCGCGAGACATGTCGCGCAGGCGCTTTGAAATGCCCCAGCCATGCAGGGGACCAGCGACCAACGACTTGAGAATCAACAGATCGAGCGTTCCCTGCAGCAACTCGGCGCGGCTGGCCATGGCTCCTCCGGCGTACGTGATGCCTCGACATCCGACAACATGAATCTGCAAAGGGTTGTGTCGAATGTCGAGGCAATGTTTTGGGGCGGCCATTCGCGCGCTGGCAAACCTCCTCACGCCGGTGGCGTCGCGACACGGTGACGGCAGTCCGCGCGCCGCGCTAAGCTCCTCGGGAGCCTCCGCAGGCCTGCTTCCTGGTCGGTGTGACGCTTGTGTGACGGTGC